>CAMVEA010000005.1 GCA_947166405.1 uncultured Candidatus Saccharibacteria bacterium | reverse complement strand
TTCGTCCCCTAGGTAAAGAATCGCCCAAGAAATTACTGTCCCTTCATGGTGAGCCTCCAAGGGCTTGTCAGTCAGGGATGGTAATATGGGCGGTTTTTGACGAATAAGGGTGGATGGTTCCATATTGTGATGAGTCTATTTTGACCATGTGTAGAATATTATCCACATTTTCAACAAAATTTGACAAAAGGTATTGCATTATGTCCATATTTAGTGGTATGATTATAATCATTAGCACTATATGTGGTGTTGTATAATAAAAAGTATGGTATTATATATAATATAGTTATACAGTATCTTGATAAAAGGTGCATTAAATATTAATAATCGTTACATAATTAATTGGAGGTATTATGTTTAAAAGAATAGTAAAACGCGATGGGAAAATTGTAAAATTTGACCCAGAAAAAATTACTGATGCAATCGCTAAAGCTGGGCTTGCCACTGAAGAGTTTAAATATGATCGTGCTAAGGCGATTACTGAAAAGGTGCTGAAGCGAGCTGAGGAGAAGATTACTGCGCGTACTCCTAATGTTGAGCAGATTCAGGATATTGTGGAGGAAGTATTGCTCGAGTCATCGTTCAAGAAGACTGCGAGAGAATATATTAGGTATCGTCAGGAGAGGTCGCGTCGACGCGAAGCAAAATCTGATCTCATGATGATATATCGTACAATTTCACATGCTGATGCTAGTGAAGATTCTGATGTCAAGCGTTCAAATGCAAACGTAGATGGTAATTCTGCGATGGGCAAGATGCTGCAGTTTGGTGCTGAGGGGTCGAAGGTATTTACAAAATCGCTGCTTCTTAGGCCAGATATTGCTGCGGCACACGATAATGGAGATATCCATATTCACGATCTTGATTTCTATGCAACTGGTACTTTGACGTGTTGCCAGAGTGATCCGTTTGTATTATTCGAGAATGGTGGATTTAATACTGGGCATGGACATTTGCGTACACCGAATTCGATTGGGTCTTATGGAGCGCTGGCGGCGATTCTGTTGCAGGCTAATCAGAATGAGCAGCATGGTGGGCAATCGATTCCGAATTTTGACTATGCAATGGCTCCTGGGGTTAATAAATCATTTCGCAAAGCATTGAAGCGTAATCTTGATAAGTACAACAGGTTTGCAGGCAAGAAGCTATCGCTCGAGGTAAAAGACGATTATAATTATGGTGATGATGAGAAGCTGAAGAAGGCAAAGTGGCCCAAGGAAGTGGTGGAAGCATCGAATGAGGATGTAGAGCGTGAGACTTTGCAGGCGATGGAGGGTTTTGTGCATAATCTTAACACGATGCACTCTAGGGCAGGTGCGCAGGTACCGTTTACTTCGATTAACTTCGGTACCGACACTTCGCCAGCAGGGCGACTAGTATCGAAATACCTGCTTGAGGCGACTGAGAATGGCCTTGGCAAAGGCGAGACGCCGATTTTCCCAATTTCAATTTTCAAGGTGAAGTCGGGTGTAAACTATGAGCCCGGTGATCCGAACTATGATTTATTTAAGAAGTCGATGGAAGTGTCGGCGAAGCGATTGTTTCCGAATTTTTGCTTTATCGATGCGCCATACAATCTGAAATATTACAAGCCTGGTGATTATCGCACCGAGATTGCCACGATGGGATGCCGCACCAGGGTGTTCGCATCGGTCTTTCCTGAGAGTGATGGAATAGTGACCGGGCGTGGAAATCTGTCGTTTACGACCGTCAACCTCGTGAGGATTGGCATTAAGCATGGCATTTGCCTGGGCGAACGTAAAGAGGCAGATTGGGATGGGTTCTATAAGGAATTGGATGAGAAGATGGACCTCGTGAAAGATGAGCTGCTAGAGCGGTTTGAGTTTCAGGCTAACCAGCATGTTAGGAATTTCCCGTTCTTGATGGGGCAAGGGAACTGGTTTGGCTCGGAGAAGCTGGGAATGAATGATACCCTGCGGGATGTGATTAAGCACGGCACCTTGTCGATTGGGTTTATTGGGCTTGCCGAGACATTAGTAGCGATGACCGGTAAGCATCACGGCGAGGATGAGGATTCGAGAGAGCTTGGGCTCGACATCATAACTCATATGCGCGAGAAATGCGATGCTTATTGTAAGAAATACAAGTTGAATTTCTCGTTACTTGCGACTCCGGCCGAGGGGATTGCTGGGCGATTTACCAAGATTGATCGCAAGGAATTTGGTGAGATTCCTGGGGTTACTGATAGAGAATTCTACACCAATTCGTTCCATGTTCCGGTGTACTATCCGATTTCGGCGTTCGAGAAGATTGAGATTGAGGCGCCGTATCATAATCTTTGTAACGCAGGGCATATTACCTATATTGAGCTTGATGGTGACCCGTCGCAGAATATTGCTGCTTTTGAAGCGGTGATACGAAAAATGCATGATTCGGGGATTGGATATGGGTCAGTAAACCATCCAGTCGATCGGGATCCGATTTGCGGATTCTCGGGCGTGATTACTGGAGATAGGTGTCCGCATTGTGGGCGACTCGAGGGAGATGTTCCTTTCGAGAAACTGACTTGTTGCTCTAAAGGAGGTGATGACAAATAGTTTGTTTCGGGGCATTCCGGAGCCTGGCAAGGCGAGGATTAGCGCCGGCCGCCCGTGGCGACGGGCCGGCTGGACGCGGCCCCGAAATAAACCTATTTGACATCAATATAGCTTATGAGCAACTATAGCAATTCACTAAAAAAAATATCCAAGCAACTCGAGGTGCCGGATGGGTTTATCAGGTTGTCGGGGCCGCTAGAGCATGATAGTATTGTGAACGGGGATGGCCTAAGGGCTGTCCTCTGGACACAAGGCTGTCCGAATGGTTGTATTGGCTGTCAAAATCCCGAAACTTGGGACTATTGTGCTGGAATGCTGGTGCCGATTAAAGATGTACTGGAGCAGTTATCAAAGTTTAAAGGTCAGACTGGATTAACCTTCTGTGGCGGTGAGCCTTTTGTACAGGCGAAGGCTTGTCGTACTATTGCCGACTACGTTCGCAAGGAATTTGGCTGGGATGTGTGGAGTTTTTCGGGGTTTACGTATGAGGGGATTCGGGAGTATGGTGGTGAACCATGGGAGTTTCTCAAATCGCTTGATGCTTTGATCGATGGGCCGTTTATATTAAAACAGAGGGATTTGAGTTTGAGGTTTCGAGGCTCAAGGAACCAGAGGCTCTTAAAACTGGAACTTGGTACAGCACAAATTCTAAAAATTGAATAATTTTTGAAATAAAATTGAAAAATAGGGTTGTTATTGAAAATAAGTATGATATAATTAAGGAAATCAATGTGGAGGTAAAATGGAAAACGTATTTACAGTATTGCCGATGAGTCAATCAATTAACTTGGTGGCAGGTGAGACTTACTCTGGCAAAATAACGATAGTTAATCCGGCTGACTCGAAAGAGGATTTCAACTACAAAGTAGAGACATCTCCTTATGGTGTTGCTGGATTAGATTATACAGCAGATTTGGCTACGATGACTAATCGTACTCAGATTGCTAAGTGGATTACGATTGAAGAGCCAACTGGCACAATCAAGCCCAACGAGTCAAAGGAAGTTAAGTATAAGATTAAAGTCCCGTCAGATGCTCCTGCTGGTGGTCAATATGCGGCAATTACTGTAACTTCCAATAACAAGAGCGATAATGAAAGTGGTGTGGCCGTGAAGAATGTATTTGAGATGGCTAGCTTAGTGTATGCGACAGTTGCTGGTGAGACAGTTCGAGATGGCAAGATTATGGAGAATAATGTCCCTGGCTTCGTTTTGAACCCACCAGTCAATGTTTCGGCGAAGTTCTCGAATAATGGGAATATTCACGAATCTGCTACTATTATCATTGAGGCTAAGAATATGTTCTCTGGTGAACAGATTCTTCCAACTGAGAATAATGAAGCGACTTATTCTGAGATGATAATGCCTGAGACTGAACGCGTAGTGAATCGAGATGTTACTAATTTGCCAGCACTCGGTATGGTTAAAATTAAGCAGACAATTTACTATAATGGTGAGACTTCTACCGTTGAACAGAATGTGATCATCTGTCCAATTTGGTTTATGGCTATTGTTGCAGTGACTATAGCAGCAATTATTGCTTTGATTGTAAGGATTGTTTTCAAGCACAAGAAAAAGAAGGCTTCTGAATAATGAAGGTTGCGATTCTTGGGGCTGGAGCTTTTGGCACAGCACTTGGTGGAGTTTTGGCCGAGAATGGTTTAGATATCTCTTATTACGATTCTCTCTTATTAAAGAATAGACTATCAGATGTTTTAGCTGGCGCTTTCTACATTGTAGTCTGCGTACCTTCTGAGGTATTGTCTCATTTGCTCCCACGTCTACCCAAGGAGACACCGTTGATTGTGGCGACCAAAGGCATCATGGCCGATAAAGTGTTTGAGGGTTTTAAAGACTGGATGGTGGTTAGTGGTCCAGGTTTTGCTGACGATATTAAGAATGGTCGTAGTACATTACTAACTGCTACGGATACCAGGATTATCGAGCTATTTGAAACTGAATACTTGAAATTTGATTATACAGAAGACAGATTGGGGGTATTACTGTGTGGTGCTTTAAAGAACATATACGCGATAGAAGCTGGCTATCTTAAGCTTAAGCGTGACACAGAAGGATGGTCTGACTATATTAGGCGGGCTACTATCGAGTTGAAAGAGATACTTAGAACGAATGGAGCTAAGGCCGATACTGTGGATTTGTCTTGCGGTGTTGGTGATTTGGAATTAACTTGTGGGTTACCTTCACGTAATTACGAATATGGCTTAAGGCTTTCGGATAATGCTGAGTATTTACCTGAGAAAACGGTAGAAGGATTATCAGCTATTAAAAGCATTCGCCAAGGAAGTATTGTGATACCTGATGATGCTGAAATAATGAATAGGATTTTAAACGATAGAATCAGCATAACAGCATAATATGATAGCTTCGGGAGGAATAGTATGGGATTAAATGAGAATCAGAAAAAAGCGGTTGAGTACCTAGATGGACCATTATTGGTACTGGCGGGCCCTGGAACTGGTAAGACGCAGCTTCTGTCCCATAAAGTAGCTTATATTTTACAGAATACAGATACTAATCCAGAGAATATTCTATGCTTGACTTTCACGGAGACTGGGGCCTCTAATATGCGAGAACGGCTAAAATCAATAATTGGTAAAGACGCCCTAAAGGTGAACATTGGTACTTATCATGCTTTTGGTTCAGACATCAT
This sequence comes from uncultured Candidatus Saccharibacteria bacterium, assembly GCA_947166405.1. Taxonomy (GTDB): domain Bacteria; phylum Patescibacteriota; class Saccharimonadia; order Saccharimonadales; family Saccharimonadaceae; genus Nanosyncoccus. The sequence continues at coordinate 34,786 of CAMVEA010000005.1, read as the reverse complement.
TGCGCAGTATAAAACTTATGCAGTAGATTTTGATCGTAAACTAGAATCTCCGATTGATGAGGTCACTCAGTATAAGATTGTTAAGTCAATCCAGGATGATTTGAGTGGCGACGATATTCTACGTGGCGACCCAATACGAGATATCATAAGCGTAATCGGTGAATCGAAATCTGCGGGGCTTTCGGCAGATGATTTACAAAAAATTGCTGAGCAGAATATTGAGGATTCTAGGGTTCTGTCAGAAACAATCTCTCCTTTTTTGCTCGAAGTGGTTCCACGTAAATTCAACGAGTCGTACGAAAGAGCTTATAAGCCTATTTATGAAATTCTATCAAAATATTCTGATGTTCCTCCTATTCTAGGAGCAGTAGAGCGCTCTATCGCAGGAATGGCTCGTGATTTGAAAAATGCGATTATTGAAGCAGAGTCTACTCAGAAGATTAAACCATTGTCGACTTGGAAAGATAAGTATTTCGAAAAGAATGCCAAGGGAACATATTATCTTAAAGATAGAGTTGCAAACAGAAAGCTATTGTCCGTAGCCAATGTAATGCGTAAATATCAGAAGTATCTGCTAGATAACGGATTATTTGATTTTGATGATATGATCGAGATGGCAGTAAGAATTCTTACTGAAGATGAGGGCTTTAAAGCAACTCTGTCGGAACGATATCAGTTTATAATGCTTGACGAGTTTCAAGACACGAATCCGTCACAGTTTGCTATTGTAAAGAAGCTCACTGATTATGAGCGTCCGTTAATAATGGCAGTAGGTGATGATGATCAAGCGATTTATGAGTTTCAGGGGGCATTGGCGTCGAACTTAACAGATTTCCAAGCTTACTACGAAGCAGAAGTGATACCATTGGTCGAGAACTATCGCAGCACGCAAGAGATTCTGGATTTTTCTCGTGAGATTATCCGACAAGCTCCCGATAGATTTGCCGATAAGGAACTAATTGCGCATAAAGAAGATCCTAAGGTTTCGCAAATTCACAGGATTGAATTTGCTTCTGCTGATGCAGAGTATGGGTATATTGCACACGAGATATCGGAGCTAATTAAGTCTGGGGTATCTCAAAATGAGATAGCAATAATATCCTACAAGAGTAAATACTTTGAACCTTTGTTGAAATACTTAAAAGAATATCCCGAGATTAAGATTGCATATGAAAAACGCGATAATTTGTTTGAGGACGCTAAGATTCACGAAGTGTTGACGATGGCTCGCTTTATTATTGATTTAGCTAACAACAGACCTTCTTCGGTATCTGTCCTTGAGGTTCTGACTTATTCTTGTCTTGGATTGCCAGCCGTTGAAGTAATAAGGATGGTAGAGAAGGCAAAGCACGATAAGAAGTCGGTATTTGATGTAATGAGTGCCTCTGAAAACGCCAAAATAACAAGTGTAGCAGAATGGTTTGCTGAAATGGCAGTTAAATCTTTGACTGAGTCATTGGATGTTATTCTAGGATGTTTTGTCGAAAAAATGGACGCAAATGAAATGGGTGAATATGAACGCTTTAGATTCTACGAAAATCTTGCGTCACTTAAAGGTAAACTAAGAAGACATTATGGCGAAAAAAGCTTGAGGTTAGCAGATCTAGTGGAACTAATCGATGACTATGAAGCAGCAGGGATGGCACTTACTACCACTTCACCATATCGTGATAGTGCAGAAGCGGTGCAGATACTGACCGCTCACAAAGCAAAAGGACTTGAATTTGAATACGTGTTTATAGTTTCGGCTGACCACACTGCGTGGGGAAAAGGGAAGGGTAATAATAATTTACTAGCCTTACCTAAAAATCTGATGCAGATTCGACATACGGGTACTACGGATGGTGAGAAATTAAGAATTCTTTACGTGGCGCTCACGAGAGCCAAATCTCACCTTATTATCACTAATTCGTTGGCGGATTTTAGTGGTAAGTCACCTGAAAGGTTGGAGTATTTCGAAGAGTATGGTGATGGTGATGTCGTAATATCTCCATTTGTGCCTTCTGGTAGAGTAGAGCTTATGTATCAGACTGGTAGCTATGAACTGCGTGAGCAAAACGTTAAGAATTGGCTTATGAACTACGTAGCCTATGAGCCTGATATGCGTGCAATTTATAAAGAACGTGTTGCTAATTGGCGAATGAGTGCTTCGGCGCTGACTTCTTTTGTCGATATCGTATACGCTGGGCCTTTAGAATTCTTTAAATCATATATTCTGCGAGCTCCGCGTGAGCCTGAGACGGAAGCACTAGCATTCGGTACGCTCGTGCACGAGGTTTTTGAAGCCGTGACAAATAAAGGAATATCTGACGATGAGGCCGTAGAGCTATTTCTAGCTAATCTCGACAAACGTGATTTGCCTACTAGTATAGTGCAGAAAATAAGAGAGAAAGGTCCTAATGATTTATTAGTCTCGCTTAGAGAATTCCGCGATGTATTAAGAATTGGTCAAGCAGAAGTTGATTTTGCTTCTGACAGATTGGTTGTGGGCGGCGTGCCAATTACTGGAAAAGTTGATCATATCATACTAGATGAAGATACTAAGGAAATAGAGATTTATGACTATAAAACAGGTGGATATCATAAAGAAAAATGGGCTTCACATACTACATTGTACAAATATATGTTACAGCTTGGTTTTTATAAACTATTATTGAATAATTCACCTCGTTATGCTAAATATAAAGTAACAAAAGCCCATATTCTGTTTGTTGTTCCTGACAAGGATGGCGAAGTCTATGATAAAGTCTATGAATTCAATCGGGACGACGAGAAGAAACTCATTGAACTTATAAAGGCAGTCTATCAAGAAGTATGCTCGTTGTCTTTCATTGATGATGCAGATTTGTTTAGACCACCTGATGCTGGTTTGGGAATTAAAGACATTAAGAGTTTTATCGAGCTTCTGCTTGCAAAATCTGTTGAAAAGTAGTATTATGTCTTTGGTGTGGAAACCAGTACATTATAAAGAAAGGTGGTGAGATGATTGGGCGATATTATTATTCCTGGTGCTCATGGCATCGGCTCGAAGGGGCTTACCCCCACTACCGATGGTTACCGGAATGCCGCTGATAGCTTGGTGCAACTCTATAATGAAGGCCGCTCAGTAGATACCTCGAGCGATGGTGTTCGGAGAGTTTTGGACTACTTTGGAGCTTCGTCTATGAAAGAATTGCGCGATAAGCGTCGTGGCTGATGGCCATCATCCACTCCCGCAGGCAAGGATTTTATCCTTGCCTTTTTTAATCTGGTGTGATATAATTGTAGATAGTTATGGCAAAGAAGAATAATACTAAGCGAAAATTGGTTGGACTCGTGTCTGAGGAGTCTGGTATTCGTGCTTACTATACCAAGAAGAATACAATGAATACTCCTGATAAACTCAGTCTAAGGAAGTATGATCCTGTCTTGAGGAAGCATGTGTTGTTTGTTGAGACGAAGAAGAATCTCGGACGAAACGAAGTCAAAGAAAAGAAGCGTTAGAATTGCGATTATTTAATTCTATTGTATTCTTTTTTGCCGCACATTAGTGCGGCTTTTCGTTTATTACTTGTTTTATATCATTATTATTCGATTGCATTCTTGTTATTTATATGAGCTATATTCTGATTTCCAATAGATTAATGGAATCTATTCTTGGGCCACATGTTAAAAAGTAATTAAATTCCAACTTTTATTAAAATCATTTAATGATATCTGAGCAAATGGGGTTAACTAAAAAATCAAACGTTACGATCTAAGATTATCGAGGCTCTATACTCGAGGTCGCGGATGACATTTTCGAAATACATAAAGGATTCGTAAGGTGAGGCATATGCCGAGAAATAAGCATGGACATCGCCATCGTTCCAGTATTTGGTACACATTGAGTAGGGATGGTCGGATGTGGTCATATAGCGCCAATCATTAATTAGCTGTTGGTCATTTGTGGATAGGATTTTGTCGCGCATAGCATAGAGGTCGTGCATTGCAGAGTGCTGCATAGAATTAGAAAGCCATGCAGATAAGTCACGTTCGGTATCGGCCCATGTAACGGTGTCTGGCATAGAAACAACGTCGGCTGGAGGCATCAATTCGCACGCTTCAGAAACTGTAACAAATTTATTGTCGTATTCATTGAGCCAATTCGGTATCAATGTTTTCATGAAGTCAAAAATGCCAGTATCCTCCCATTGGTGTTCGCCGAATGTCTCAAAGTCCATAAATAGATTGATAAGTGGGCCTCGCAGACAATCGTCATTGAGCCACCTTTGGTATTTTGGCACTGTGAGTGGCCATTCATTCCAGCCTCGATTGGAAAACCGAAATGCAATATCATCGGAGAGACGATAATTCTTGAGTAAAAGCTTCAGGTTGTTGCAGCCGAATGGCTGATAGACATAATTAGGACTGCGCCAGCCGAGAATTTTATCCCAACCTTCGGCGAGGATGCCTATGTATTTGTTGTCATCGGCCCACTTGGCGAGCTGATCGTTATATGCGAATTCGGTATTTCGAAATACTTTTGGCGTTACACCGAAGAGCTCTTTAATCTTTTGGGCGTGCATCTTAACTTGTTGGTCAAATTCGTCACGATTGTAGAAGAATGCGAGTGAATGATAGTATGTCTCGCCGACAATCTCAACTTGCCCGGTGTCTACCATACGTTTGATTTGTGCGATGAATTCTGGGCCCCACTTTTCTGCTTGATCAAGCCATGTTCCAGTAATTGATAACGAAACTTTAAAACCAGGATACCTTGCGACGTTTTGTTCGAGTAAATCGAGCATTGGCCTATAGCTTTTCCTAGCGACTTTATGAAAAATTCGTTCATTGGATTGTCGACCGTTGTAATCGTCGTAGAAATAATTCGAATTGCTACCAACATCAAAAATCGAATATTGACGGTACCTTACTGGCTGATGGATGTGTAGATATAAACAAATAGCGCGCAATTTTAATTCCTCTTATGTTTTACATTATTATATACCTTCAGACATTTTTTTGCAACTTGATTCCAAGTAATTTTGAGATATTCGTGACGTACATTGTTCTGTAATGTTTCCCTGAGGGCAGGGTTATCAACAATTGCAAGTATTTCGTCGGCAAGCTTTTGTTTGTCCCAAAAATCATATTTCATGGCTGACCAAATTACTTCTGAAACACCTGATTGCTTGGTGAGAATTAAGCAGTCGCCGTGGTGTGCTGCTTCGAGAGCTGTTAGCCCGAACGGCTCTGATACTGAACTCATAACGAAAATGTCTGAAATGGCATAAATATCGCGCAAGCGTTTACCACGGATGAAGCCTGTGAAAATGACGTTTTTGCTGATACCTAGGTCAGCCGCCATATTGATCAGTTCGTTGCGTTCTTCGCCGTCACCCGCAAAGACAAAGATTAATTTGGGGTTCTTACTGATGGCTAGGGCTGCTCCGTGCATAAAATGACTAAGCCCCTTCTGGACGGTGAAACGTCCGACTGTAGAAACTACAGTGTAGCCTTTAGACTTGAGCTTTTTTAGATAGCCATAGGAGTCCTCTTCGAAGTGATAATCTGACGTGGCGTAATCGTCGTCGAGGGAATTGTATATAACATCGATTTTGTTGAGTGGAATTTTGTACCTATCGTGAATGATGCGTTTGGTAGCTTCAGAAACCGCTATAATCTTATCAGCCATCATTAATCCTTCGTATTCTATTTCGTGGATTAAGGGATTACCGGCATGCATGCCCGCACGATCGAATTCGGTGGCATGGACGTGGGCTACTAAAGGTAGACCGTAGTTCTTTTTTGCGAGGACGCCTGCTTCAAAAGTTAGCCAATCGTGCGCGTGAACGACATCAGGCTTGTAATCCATTAAATAGTCATTAATAAATTCGCAATATGACTTCTGGACATCGCGAATTGAAACTAGCTTATTCTTGTCGATTGATGGTATAATCTTTTCTAATAGTCGCAGTGATTCATAGGCTCCGCCGCCATAGCGGTAAATAGGATCTAGATGAGTGGCTGAATGAATTGTCATAAAATTTATTTCGGGATGCTCTGCTTCGTATGGGACAACAAAATCTATATCTACGCCTTGCTTAGAAAGCGCTCTTGCCATATTCAGACATGCTACACCTAAACCTCCACTATTGTGAGGTGGCAATTCCCAGCCTAACATAAGTATTTTCATCATATTCTATTTTAGCACAATTTTGTTTATTTTGGCAAATTTTGTGATAAAATATGTATAGAAACTTAACAAATAGGGGTGTAGCTCAGTTGGTAGAGCAGCGGTCTCCAAAACCGCGTGTCGTGAGTTCAAGTCTTGCCACCCCTGCCACATTAGTATTAATGATTATGGCTTTTGCTATATTTTTAATAAAAATGCTTTATTTTAATTGAAAGTATGTTACAATATATATATTATGGAAGGTAATAAGAATAATAAATCAAGAGCGCTGCTTGTGTTTGGTGCACCTTGCAGTGGAAAATCGACTTTCGCAGAAAAATTTGCAAAAAAATTTGGACTTGCGTATTACGATTTAAGTAAACTAACTGATGAAGGCTTCTCGCGCGAGCAGTTGATGGTCGTGCTGAAGCTAATTCTAAGGACCAGGCAGACAATTATCGTAGAAGGTGGTCTTAATACTGAGGCCGAGCGAATTGAGATGCGTAATCTTCTAAGAGCTGACGGCTATGAGCCTGCATTGATTTGGATACAAACTGATGTTTCTACTATTCGGACAAGATTAAAGCAGCGTTATCGTTCTGTGTCGAAAGCAAAAGAAGCTTATGATGTTGCTGTTAATGAAATGGAAGCCCCTGCAGAGAACGAGCATCCAATTATCCTATCGGGTAAGCATACATTTGAGACTCAGTCGAAGCATGTTATTATTGGCTTGGCTGATTTGGTTGAAATAAAATAATTAATTCGTTGTCAGAGTTTTAGTTTTAGATGATTATTGTTGACGAAGAATTTGGTGAAGTTGTTGTTCGTAAAAACTCCTTATCAAAAGGAGTTAGATTTTCAGTTTCTACTTCTGGCAGATTACAAATGTCGGTACCTACGCATACTTCAGAATTTCTAGCGAAGAGGTTTATTAAATCTAACCGTGATGCAATACGAGAAAAACTACCTTTGCGTGACCCTAGTGAACAACGAGCACGTGATTATCAAAAGAAACAGCTTATGAAAAAAGCACGAGAGTATTTGCCATATCGTTTGGAGTACTATGCTAAACTATATGGTTACTCTTATGATAAATGTCGACTCTCACACGCTAATACAAGATGGGGTTCTTGTTCTTCTAATAGAACTATATCACTTAATATTGGCTTGATGAAATTGCCGAATGTTCTTATAGATTATGTTATTATCCACGAACTGGCGCACCTTAATCATATGGATCATTCAAAAGCTTTTTGGGCTGAGGTGGGGAATCACGATAAAAATTACAAAAACCACGAAAAAAAGCTCAAGATGTTCAGCCCTGGACTTTAGTTTTTTGTGGAAAAATCCAGCAGAAAAAAATAGTTGCTCTACGACATATTGTGCTATAATATAAAGCATAAGGAGAGAGTGTGAAGTTAAGAAGACGACATAGTATTAGGGCAATATTTGCATCTACTTATGTAATTATGTTTATTGCATATATTATAATTGGTCTGCAACCTGCGGAAGCAACTAATTATGATGTTTCGGCTAAACTGCTTATTCCGAGCATTGGTCTTAGCTCTGATGTAACTACTGTTACGTTAATAGGCAATAAGTTAGAAACGCCAGATACGATTGTTGGAAGCTATAGTGCTGCCGATAATAAGACTTTATTATTTGGTCATTCTAGTACTGTTTTTCATAATCTGGATGATATAAAGATTGGTGATTTGATTAGTTATGATAATAATGAATATCGTATAGTGAAGGCTCGTTTGGCATTAAAAGAATCGATTGAAATGGAAGAAATCATGGCTGGAACAGAACGTGACACGATTGTGATAATGACCTGTGCGGGCGAAGATTTGGGTGGAGGCGACGCTACGCATCGTTTAATCATATATGCCGAAGCTGAATAGCAAATCCACCACCGGGCGCCATATACAAGTCGAGTGAGTCGGTACGACCTACATGTTTGTTCTGCTTGACGATGCCGAATTGATTGTCGCGATAATGAGCGTCGTCGGAGTCTGCAAAAATTGTCGCTTCGTAGGCTCCAGAATCGAGAAAATCAAGTGGAATATGAACTCGCCTTGGCGTCTCGTCTGTCACTCCACCGATATACCAATCGGCAGAATCGTGATCCTTGCGAGCTACGACATAGTATTCGCCTATCTCTCCTGCCAGAGGAAGCGTACGGTCGAAGTTGGTAGGAACTGCGCGAATAAACTCAAATTCTGAAGGGAAGCGTTCCTCGTAAATAAATGGTCGGTCGGCTGCCATTTGCATACCGGAATAAATTGTAACGAAATACGCTAATTGTCGAGCCAGGGTGGTCGACATACGTTTAACGCTGTTTGCTAAATCTAGGATGCCACTGGTATAGTCCATGCCTCCAGATAACAATCTCGTGTATGGTAAGTAGCAAGCATGAGAAGGCGATAATGCGCCCCCCTCATACTCTTGGCCACGTGCACCTTCACGACTAAGTAGATTAGGAAATGTACGCTCGATACCTGTGCCTTTGATGGGTTCGTGGATATCGAGCATGATTTTTTTGCGACTAGCCAGTTCGACAGTCTTCTGATAGTGATTTACTCCTAGCTGTGAATGATGGAACTCGCGGCGACCATTGATGGTCATCATGCTTCCAGCGTAGCCTGTTTTGATGTATTGAATCCCATTGGCTGCATAATAATTATAAGCAGCTTCGAGTTGTTTTTCGTAGTTATCTATAAATCCGACGGTCTCGTGGTGTCCTACTAATTCGATGTTTTGGCTACGGGCATAGCTTGCGACCTCTTCAAGGTTGAAATCTGGCGTGGCGACTGTAAACTTGTTATTGACTCCATTCTCAAGCCAATCGCCTTCCCACCCCTCGTTCCATCCTTCGATAAGTAGACCTTGAATTCCTAAACGCACTGCGGCGTCAATGTACTCTCTTGCGTGCTCAGTAGTAGCACCGTGTCGCTCTCCTGGTGCCCATGTCCACTCACCTACGTACATAGCCCACCATATGCCAATAAACTTAAGAGTCTTGACCCAGCTAAAATCCGAACTGGGCGGATCGTTAAGCGCATACATAATGCGATTTGTAGTAAGCTCAATCGCCGAGTCTGCAAGCATAACAAGTCGCCATGGCGTATTGAATGGAAGCGAAACGTGAGCTTTGGTTCCATCCGAAAGTGGAGTAATGTCAGTCGTTAGGGCTTGTCTTGAATTTAATTTGATAGTCATTGAGCCATAGTTATAAAGGGCCGCTTCATGAATTGAAAGATAAAAACCATTTGGAGTTTTTAGAGTTAATGGAGTGTGCACTGAATGATTTAAATTGAAAACGTTGGTTTTCTCGTAGTTATATTCGTATCTGTCAGGCTGGTAGGCGGGTATTTTCCATGCTATCGTATTGAGGTCGAGGTTGAATTCCGTTAGTTCTTCTTTGATGGTAATTTGGCTAAATTTGGGCTGTGGGGGTATTTCGTAACGGAATGCGACACCGTTATCGAAGATGCGAAATCTTAGAGTCATGATGCGTTTGTCGTTCTTTTTTTCGGCTAAATAGAAAGTGGACTCGTTGTAATTATTATTAATGTATCTATCTTCACCCCATGGTAGCTCAATAACTTCGCTGTGTTTTTTCTTCTGTTCACGCACTAGCTTCAGATTGTTGACTAATGGTTCTTCTCCGCATATTAGAAAACCGAGCCTAGAAGGTCTGATTATTAATTTGTCGTTTTTATATACTGAATATAACAATTGACCGTTCTTTAAAGAAAAATGACATCTGACTCGTGAGTTTGGCGAGATAATATCGCGTTCGACTTCATTTCGACTGAACCAATTTAACATAAGTATATTATAGCACATTTTTGGTTGGTTTTTGTGTTATAATATATAATATATGGTTCGGAGACGGAATACTAGAAAGATTGTTTTAATCATCTTTGTGGTGGTTGCCGTGGTCGGAGTGGCTGTATTATTCGGCATACAGAAGCTTACAGGAACTGGTGTCTTTAAGGTGCCTGGGGTCGTATATCTTGATGAAAGCTTGACTGACGGCGAAAGGCAAGTTCTTTCCGAAATCTTTACTGACGAGATAGAGCTTGATAACGATGTAACTATTTCAGCAGAATATAGCCTTAACCTGCCAGCGCTACAATCTGGGCAATATGTGTATAATATATGGCTACCTACAACAGATTTTTATGATTCTGCAACCAACATAGACTCCGATAGTGCAGAGCGTTTATTTGCTGATACATACGTGTCGGATGTTGCTTTTACGATGACACCATTTGATGAGCTTAATAATACAAGGAAACTTCTTAGTATTAATAATAAATATTATTTAGATGAGTTTGACTCAGGGGCAGTTTTTCGGATTATCAAATTCGAATCAAATAGCTTCTATGATGAAATTAGGCCACTCGTTGAAGATGTTTTCGCTAAGGATTGGCCTACTAAAGATACGGTGTTGTCTTTTGCTCAGACTGGCGTCACTGCGTTGAGTAGAGGGATGAACGCCAAGCTGAATGCAGTAAATGATCCGAAGTACTTTTCACAGAACATTGCGCCCTTCCTGTCTGGATTTGATTTGACCCACACGTCGAATGAATCTTCGTTTACTGAGTACGCCAGTAGCGAGAATATTTGCTCGGATCCAAGGTTTGTCGATACTTTGCTCGACATTGGGCTCGATATTGTTGAATTGACTGGTAACCATAACGGTGATTGTGGTAGTGAAGCTGCAATTGGTTCGATAGATATTTATAATGAAAAGGGTATCAAGATGGTAGGAGGTGGCAAAAATGCAGATGAAGCTGCAGAGCCATTAAATATTTCCGAAAAAAACAGCAATATTACTATGTTGGCTTATAACCTATCTACCGGAGGTGCTACTACTGGCAATAGCCCTGGGGCGAATCAATACTATGACGAGTCCGCAACTGATGATATTAAGGCTGCTAAGGAGCGTGGCGACTTCGTAATTGTGGATATTCAATACTACGAATGTAGTGCATATGCTTCGGAGTATGAAGATGCGACGTGTGATAGAGCCGATTCGGCGGCCGGTGACCAGGTAGGGTTTTTCCGTCACCTAATTGAATTGGGTGCTGATATGGTCGTTGGAACTTCTGCCCATCAACCACAAACCTTTGAATTGTACGAAGGTGGCGTAATATATTACGGGCTAGGTAATTTATTCTTCGATCAAGTGTGGTGGCCAGGTACCACGCGCAGTTTGGTCTTGGCCCATTATTTCTATAATGGCAAACTATTACAGACGAAGATTATTCCAACTGTATATGACAGTACGATGCAAACTAAACTTCTTGATGGTGAGACATCGAAATGGTTCTTAGAAAGACTTATCAGCGTAAGGCCATAGCTAAGAGTAGAAGAGCTGCCTGGGTATTCTTAGTGAGTGTATTTGCCATACTACTAATCATTGGGGTAGTTCTATTGATAGAAATAGGGAAGAATAAGAATAACACCTCAACTCCTCAAGAAGGCGCGCATAAAAGCTCCGAAATAACAGGGGTAGCTTTTGGGCAAGTTTTACCTTCAGACCCCGCCTTGCCTTCAAGGATTGATTATCGAGACGCGATTGATATATGGGCTAAAAGTACTGGGGGAAGGAAGGGTGTCGTTATCTATGATTTGGATAGAAATGAGTTGGTCGGTACGTATAATCCTCAAGAAAGCTTTCAGACTGCATCACTATATAAGCTTTTCGTGGTATACGAAAGCTACCGTCGCTTACAGACTGGAGAGTGGCAGAGCGATGATTACGCTGGACTGACTGGATATACTATTCAAGAATGCCTCGATTTATCAATAAGACAATCATACTCGCCATGCGCCGAGACTTTATGGAGCATGATTGGGCGCAAGGAATTGGAAAGAATCGTAAGAGATGAATATGGGATTTCGGACTCTGACATTAATAGTCTTGTTTCAACTCCTCTCGATGTTGCAAAAATGATGCATAAGTATTACGTACACTCTGATATAACTAATGATGAATTGCTGAGCTTAATGAAGGACTCATTTTTAAACCAACCTATTACGGAATACGATTGGCGCCAAGGGCTACCGAGTGGTTTTTCGAAAGCTACTGTATACAATAAAGTTGGATGGGATTACGATGGCGATTCTTGGAATGTTTATAATGATGCTGCAATTGTAGAGTTTCCAGAACAAAATAGGCATTATATTGTAGTGGTTATGACTAATCAAATTCCATTTCAATATATACGCAATCTTGGCTCTGAAATTGAGGCAGTTTTTTATTCTTCATTTTAGCGTATTTATGCTGAAGTATTAATGACGTGGCGAGCTTGTTACGCTCTATATTTGCTTGATCATACCACACTTCTTAGTGTAGGATAGCTTAATCTATGGCTATTGTTTATAAAACTACTGTTCGTCTGATTGTTCGATTTGCTGATTAATTGGGTGGTTGGTAGGACTCTTTTCTGGTTGAGCTGGAGCAGCTTGGTTGATTGGTTGACCGTCAGCCCTTGGGACTGAAATATAGTTATTCCGCCTTCCGATGTTGGTAGTAGTGTCAGAAATAGTGAATGATTGATATAATTCGTCATCGATATATATGGAGTACGTGTCGCCAAGCTTTAACTCTTCGGTGCCAAAGGCGATGTGACTAAATTGTTTTTTGGAAGTATAGGTAATAATATTGTTTCCGTTTGAATTTTGAATTGCGATTTTGGTCCCTGCTGGTTTAATGGATTCTAAATAAACACTAATATTATATACTGAGGAGTGCGAGCCTAAGGAATTTGCCATTCCGCTAGCCCCGATTGCAATTACTGTACCACCAGACATTGTAATATCGGTACCTGAGTCCAATGCGCCATTGCCGTTATCGGATGGGCCATCCACAATTGTCATTCCGCCATTGAAGCTAATACTGCCGTTACTATCTATTCCGTCTCCGATTGAATTGATATTTATATTTCCACCATTTATTGTAATGATACAATTAGCATCCGTCTTAGACAATTCTCTCATCGTGATACTATTAGAAGAACCATCGACGCCTCCACCAGCATTAATTCCGTCATCCTTAGATACAATGTTAGTATTGCCTCCATTAATCGTGATAACTCGCGCTTCTATGCCTTCATAAGACTTGATTATATCTATATCGCCTCCATCTATTGAGACTTTATTGTCGGCGTGAATGCCGTCATCTTCTGAAGTAATCGTAGTAGCACCCCCTGTAATGCCGACATAATTATCCGAATGTATGGCATCGGCGAGGCTATTGATGGTCAATGTCCCCCCGTTAATAATGATTTCTTTGGTGGCTTCTAGTCCTTCTCCTTCGGTTGAAGAAATGGATATTTCGCCGTCTTCGATTAATATGAATCCCTTGCCACGGTCCATTTCGTTAGTGGTCTTAATAGCATCTGACATTGCGTTTAATACAAAAGAACCTCCTAGTATATAAACTGAATCCTTGCCACGTATGGCGTCATCGTTGGCGGAAATGGTGTACGTGCCAGAACTAAACTTTAAGTCATCTTTGCCTATTATAGCGTCTTGATAATTTGCGTTTATGGTGAGCGTGCCATCGCCTTGAAATACAAGATCCCCTTTACTATAGATGGTGCCAGTTACGTCTTCGTCGTAGTCTCCATCGAATGTCTCTCCATCAGAAAGATTATTGTTACCAATTAATTCGATTACTAAATCTTCAGCGTTCTTGCAATATATTGCTGGACCTGTTGGATTGTTTATGATGGTATTATCTAATATTAACTTGACTTCTCCTATACCTGCATCTATCGTGATTCCACCACTATATAAATAGCCGGTAATATGATAAGTGCCAGATTGTGTTATAGTAAGTGGTTCAGATAATTTGATGTCGGTAGTCTTATATCGTGACCAGTTTATCCTAAGATCACCGTTATCAATATCCAGTCCATTAATAAGGCTCGAAACACTCTCGGATTGTTTTTGCTCGTTTAAATAGAGTGCGGCAGCAAAAGCGGCGATAATTAATAAGATTATAGCTATGACTCTTGGATCGAACCGATGAAATGTCTTTGACGCTCTATTACGTTTGACTTCTGGCGATTGATTCGGATTACTGTTGGAGCGGCTATTCTTATTATTGTTGTTTTTGCCACCATTCGCCATTTTATATCTCCTCTTCGAGGCAGGGATGAGATAGTAGTACTTTTAGGTTACAGTTCTTGATACGAATTTCATCTAGGAATTCTTTTTCTTTGATGCCTTTTTTGATTGTTATGTCATAGGTGAGCTTATAGAGACTACCCATGTTCATCGTCTTCATACGAACGAGATTTGCTTTGGATGTGTATTTGTGAAATATTTCATCAAAAGCATCTTCGTAGTCAAGATCCTCAGGGATGACGATTTTGAGGACGCGATTCTTCTTGTTGGGCTCGAGAATACTTGTGTAGGAGAAGAATAGAATTGCTAGAATCGAAATAACAGTAATGACGATTGCAAATAATACATGCCCCATTCCTAGCGCTAGCCCTACCATCATTGTGAAGAATATACTCAAGAGCTCTTTGGCGTCGCCCTGGATAGAGCGAAATCGGATGAGTGAAAATGCGCCTAGTATAGCAATGGAAGTGCCTAGATTGCCGTTTATCATAATCATTACTGCCATAACTAGAATCGGCAAGGTCGCTAGAGTGATAAGAAAGCCTTTGGATGTCTGAGACGTCTTCATATGCGTAATAGCTATGGCTACGCCTAGCACTAATGCTACGCCAGCACATATTAAGGCCGTCTTTATGTCGAGGCCATTTACTGTCGAGTCAAATATACTGTTAAACATTTTCTTCCTTTCTTATTTTTTCGTAGATTTTTCCAACTTTGCTAAATTGCTGTGGAAATACCTTCTGCTCAGACATGCTTTTTACTAGCCAGAGCGGTAGTACTCCGTGGGCTTTGACTTCCATTATTATATTTCGGTCGTCCTTAAAGTATATTTTACCACGTTTTGCTTTATTGAAACTTAAATTATTGGTGCGATATTTAAGTTTTTCGTCAAATGTTATTCTGAGCTCATCGTCACCTTTGTAGCTTTCTCTACTATACATTACAAGTATCTTGGGTTTGAGGTTGAATCTGTCTATAAAATAATCTACTTCTCTAGCTATCTGGATATCATTGAGGTTTTCGACGGATTTTTTTGCTAATTCGACGACATTGGCGCTTCCTTTTATGAGCCTATTGAAATCATCGTGCGTTATCATAACACGACGCTTATATCCTACATTGTATTCTTTGCCGCGTAATTTGGTTTTTATTTCCAAAAATACGCGATCATAACCACCATAGCTTCTGGCGCGAAGTTTTTCTTTGAATATTGGTTGGTCAATCGATTGAATGATAAAATCATAATTATCTGTGTCGAAATATAGGTTGGATACTTCAGACTTATGATAACCGTCTTTCCTCATCTTTTGGTGGATTAACTTGAGAAAAGCTTTTTTGTCTTGCTTGGTAATTAGATACTTCTTTTCTACCCGATCAATTACGTTTGATTCCATATGTATTATTATAACTTATTTAGTTTAGATTTGGCTGAAAAATAATTAGTACTCGAGACAGAATGTAGTTTTTTTCTTGTTGGGCTGGAGATATATTTTCCATTTATTGCGAACTGCGATCGATTTGGCAATTGACAGTCCGAGACCTACTCCTTCGGAGCTTTTGTCTTCCTGATAGAATCGTTCGAAGATACGTTCTCCTGAGCTTGATGGGATTATTCTACCGTCATTTGATAATATTAATCTATGCTTTTCCAATTGGATTGTTACTTCTTTGTCACAGTATTTAATAGCGTTGTCTATCAAGATACAGACAATCTGCCTATAATCATTAGGGTTTATTTTTGCTTTGCTTGGTTCGGAAAAGTTTTTTTGTACTTTTAAATTATACATCTTGGGTTCAAAACTCTGCAATACCTCATCAATAAGTTTTGCAATGTCGGTTTCCTCTTGGTCGGACTGTTCTATAAGATCGGATTTGGCCAAAGCGAGCAATTCTTGATTTAGTGTGGTGAGTTTTTCGGTTTCTTTTTCGATGTTTTGGATCCATTTATTGCCGTGGATGTCGGCTGCTTCAAGATTTGCTGAGATAGCGGCAAGTGGCGTCTTGATCTCGTGTGATGCGTTCGCGATGAAGACTTTTTGAGACTCGTAAGCTTTTTTGATTGGCTTAATTGACTCTTCTGCTAGGTAATATGAGAGAATAACTACAACTATTTCGATAGCTATCCCTGAAATGACCAGAGTAATGAGAAGATTCTCGGCTGCTGCCTTTTTTTCGTGTTCTAGGCTGTTTATGATTATTTGTCTATAATCGCTAGACATCATTATTGATATATCATCCGGCATCGGTGGGCGATCTTCTGCTCTTCTGGTAAAGACAATATAGATAGACGAGAATGCAATGATGATAACAAGGGAAGTAATACTAATGTTTATTAGAATAAACTTATTACGGAGGCTACTGAACATAGGTTAATTTGTATCCGAGATTTCTAATTGTTTTGATTTCGACCTTGGTATTAAGTGACTTGAGTTTCTTTCTTAAGTATGAAATATATACTTCAACATAGTTTTCTTCAAAAGCTGTTTCGGCACCCCATACGTGTGCAAGAATTTGCTGTTTTGTGACGACAGAGTCTGGATTTTTGAATAGCATCTCGGTAATATTATACTCTTTATCGGTGAGCTCGACATTATTCAAAGTATGATTGTTCGTGTCGAGACTTAAGTCTTGATATTCTATGTTATTAGCGTCAGAAAGTGCTGGGCGCCTTGTGAGAGCCTTGAGGCGAGCGATTAATTCTACGGTTTTGAATGGTTTGGCAAGATAATCGTCTGCGCCACAGTCTAGACCTTTGATTTTATCATCAACATCGCTAAGCGCCGATAACATTATGACTGGAGTCTTGACGCGACGCCGTCGTATCGACTGGAGGATTTCAAGCCCTGACAGCTTTGGTAGCATAATATCCAAAACGATGACGTCATAATGTGGCTCCATTGCTAGCGCTAGACCGCTTTCACCATCTTCTACCCAATCAACATCGATTTTGTGCTTCTTTAGTACGTGAATTACGGCTTCCGCAAGGTATTTTTCATCTTCTACGTATAATATTCTCATATTTGAATTATATAATACTTTTTTTAAACAAATCTTAAAAACGTGCTATAATTGTGTTAATGTTAGAGATTCGTGGAGTAACGAAAGTTTATGAGACTGGTGGGATTCGTCGCACGGTTCTCAATAAGGTATCTATAAATTTTCGCATTAGTGAATTTGTGGCGATTCTGGGGCCATCGGGTTCTGGCAAAACTACTCTTCTTAATATAATTGGTGGGTTAGACCATTATACGTCAGGTGATTTAATCATAAATGAAAAAAGTACCAAGCAGTTCAAGGATAAAGATTGGGATGCTTATAGAAACCACCGAATTGGTTTCGTGTTTCAGTCGTATAATTTAATACCGCATCAGACCGTCTTGCAGAATGTACGACTGGCTTTGACATTGTCTGGTATTAACAAACGCGAATCAATTCGGCGAGCAAAACGGGCTTTGAAGGATGTCGGATTGTCTGAACATATTTATAAACTTCCAGCACAACTATCTGGTGGTCAGATGCAACGTGTTGCAATTGCGCGAGCGCTCGTGAATGATCCAGATATTCTGTTGGCGGATGAGCCGACTGGCGCGCTAGACTCTGAAACGAGTATTCAAATTATGAATTTGCTTAAGAAAATCGCCAAAAATAGATTAGTGATAATGGTTACGCATAACCCTGAGCTGGCAGATAAATATGCTACCCGGATTGTTTCGCTCAAGGACGGTAAGATTACTTCGGACTCGAACTCTTATGATGGTAAGATAAAGACAGATTTGGCTTTGGCTGAAGCCAACAGCAAGTCGAAGAAAACCAAAATGTCTTTCGTGACGGCTTTGTCATTGTCCCTTAAGAATCTTTTGACAAAAAAATGGCGTACTATTCTGGTGGCTTTTGCTGGCTCTATTGGGATAATTGGGATTGCATTAATTTCCGCTGTTTCTACTGGTTTTCAAAACTATATAGACAAGATTGAGGAAGATACTTTAACATCTTACCCTTTAGCGCTTCAAAAAGAGTCGGCCGACTTGACCGGAATAATGCTTAGCGTAACCGATAAAGGCGAGGCCTCTGGTACTGATGGTGTTTTAAAAGAAAACAAGATACTTAGCTCAACGCTTGGCACAGTTTCAAATAATGATTTGCAAAGCTTCGAAAAATACCTTGACGTGTATCGAGATGAAATTGAAAAAGACATCCGCATGATGGAAAAAGAGTATAACGTTAATCCAGTAATATATACGGTCGATACTACCGACAAGATCGCTAAAATGAATCCAAGTACGCTATTTACTTCACTTGTTGGGGAGTCATCTTTACTTCGCAATTATTCATCAATGACTTCTGTGTATCAGCAATACGAGCGAGATAATCTGATCAATGATACAGACATCTTAGCTGGACGATATCCCGAAAACTATAATGAACTGCTGGTAATACTACCAGACAGAGGCGGGATATCGGATTTATTAACATATTCTTTGGGCTTTCACGATACAGATGAGCTAAACAAAATTGTTGCTAAGATAATGAGCGGAGAAACTGCAGAAATCAACAACAAGCCACTGGAGCTGACTTACGACGAAATAATGAATGTAGATTTGAGATTGGTGATTCCGGCGGATTTATATAAGTACAATGACAAATATGAAGTATATGAAGATATGAGTGGCGATAGTGATTACATGAAATCATTATACGATAAGTCAGAGCGCCTTAAAGTCGTGGGCATTGCTGTAGTCAATTCCGAAATGTTATCAAGTCGTAGTGGTATTGCATATCTGCCTTCGCTTGTGACCCATATCATCGATGAGTCTTCGCAGACAGCAATCGTAAAAGAGCAATTGGCAAAACCAGAAATTGATGTATTCTCGGGTATGAAATTTGGTGACGAGGCAAACGATTTTAATTTTGAATTTTCGGATCTCGTGTCAGTTGATAATGAAAAATTAGCACAATCATTTAATATTACAATAGACCAAAACGCAATATCAAACAAAACTGCGGAATATATTAACGATATTTCGAATGATATAACTGCAGATATTTCGCCGGTTAAGAATGCTTTGATTGATAAGTTTGGGGAATTAGCGAGGGGAATTTATCATGAGGTTGCAGGCTTAGATGGTCATGGCACCTTCAAGGCCAATGAAGTTGACAAGATAGTTAATGATTATGTCGACAAACAAGATTTGAGTGGGCTTGAAGTGCAATATTTGATACCAGTTAATAATTTCGCAGATGCTTATAAGGGTTTGCTAAAAGGTCTGATGGGCGCGTACGTACAGGGTTTTACTGAATACTTTAAAACACAATTTGGTGTAGAGCCGGATTTAACCACAACTGATATCCCAATGGTTGAGATATTATATAATGGCGTACTCGATAAATACACCGACGTGGAGGAAGTGGACAAATCATTTGACACTTTGTCAATTATGATTACTGAGTTGATAATGAAAAAGGGAATCTTAACAAAAGTAAGCGGGCTAGCATCATATTTAGCTGGGAGTTTTGCAAATGCTTATCATATCGACGAGTCTGCATTGTTGTCGGCATTTAAGTTGAATTTTAGCGAAGAGGAACTATCTCGTGTAGTGACAGCGATGTTTACTAAGAAAAAAACAACATTGGCAACCAACCTATCCACTTTAGGATACCAGGACTTAAACGATCCAACTCAATTGTCGTTCTATTTTAATTCTTTTGATGGTAAGACTAGATTCTTGGAGTTCTTAGACAATTATAATGACTTAATGAGAACCAATCATGAAGAAGATAAGGTAATCGAGTATACTGATGCCACTGGAGTACTGATGTCTTCTGTAAAAACGATCGTGGACGCCGTTTCTTATGTATTGATTGCCTTCGTGTCGATTTCTCTTGTAGTATCCTCCATAATGATTGGAGTAATCACTTATATTTCCGTGTATGAGCGCACTAAAGAAATTGGTATATTGCGTGCGATTGGTGCATCAAAACACAATATCTCATCGATTTTTAATGCAGAAACATTTATTATTGGGCTTCTTAGTGGAATACTTGGTGTTGGGGTTTCTTATTTACTAATTCCGATTATCAATGCCGTGTTACATCATTATACTGGCGATATACCACTGAGTGCATCTTTGGCTATCAATACCGCCTTATTCTTGATTTTGTTATCAGTGATATTAACTTTGATTGGTGGATTGATTCCTGCGAAAGCGGCCGCCAGGAAAGACCCTGTAGAAGCACTGAGAAACGAATAGAATTATTTTACAACTTCAATTTTATGCTCATTATTAGTATAAATCCTCGGCAGTCCGTATTTATCATATTACTTTCCCGTGGAGATTTTGTGATATGGGTATAAATAGGACATAGTCACAAAATGCATATTGGTTTTGGACTTCTAGTTTCCATTCTCTAATATCTAGCGTACTGGCTTTTTAGGATGGATTTCTTATCTCATTGTTTATAGTTTGGTTGTTTCTGATTGCTTATGGTTCTACTTGTCTTTATTTTTTTCAGTATTCGTGGTATAATTATGGTGTACTGGGGATTCGCCAAGTGGTAAGGCAGTGGGTTCTGGTCCCACCATTCGGGGGTTCGAGTCCCTCATCCCCAGCCATAGAAAATATCCGACTATTTGGTCGGATATTTTCTATAATGCGAGCAAGAAGAGGTGAAGTCATAGGGCTGATCGGATGAGTGGCTGGGTGAGTAAAAATCGGGGACTTGTCTACGATTCATTATTACCCCAGATGCCAAGACCCTTTCCCATGGGAATATTGGGGAATATTATGGAATACTCTACACATGGTCAAAAATACCCATCACAACATGAAAATATCTACCCTTCATTCATCAAAAATCGCCTAAGTAAATTACCGTCCCTGGCTGACGAGCTCTTAGGAGCTCACCAAGAAGGGACAGTAATTTCTTGGGCGATTCTTTACTTAGGGGACGAACTACTGCGCTAGGCAGCGGACGCTAAATCCGTAGTTCTTATCGGAGCTGTAGCCGGACGGGCCGACGACGGTACTGCTGAAGCTCAAGAAGTACGCGTTGCTGCTACTTTTCGCAGACTTAGACCAGTAGTTGCCGTAGCTACCTCGATAGCCGACCGATGAGCCGTTGACGTAGCCGGAGTAGAGGAAATTGTTCGGGTAAATACGAAATGCAGTAGAGGCATTTGGACCTTCAGGGGAACCTATCCAGTATGGAGTAGTTTGGCTATTGTAGTTAGCTGGAGCGGATAATCCAAGTGATAAGCCTAGTTTATAGAAGTTATTTTTCTCGGCTGCCATATTGGTCCTATCTCCGCCTTCTGGAAGAGTCCAACCAGTTGGACAAATATCTCCAGCAACAGTTGAGTTATTTGTACTGGTGCTAAATTTACCATTACCTGCTGTAGCAGAGTACCAGTTGTAGTAGTTACCATATGAATAGGTGTTGGCAGAAGTTGCTGGGGTTGTGCTTCTTTCTGTGGTATTGCCAGTGTATAACATGGACTGATCATCACAGGCAGCAGAATTGGTCGTACACCATGGAGTGCTGGATGATGGGGTTATAGAAGCTGAGAGATGGTTGGAGGTAGTTGGGTTAGTTGCATCATATATATTAGTGAGCGGGAGGGATGGACTGTTGGTGTTGGTGGTTGATAGTTCTATATCATTATTACTACTATCTTTATCGGCTAGTCTCAAGTTCTCTATCATCCAACATTTACCGTCTGCGAGTTTGGCGATGGCATAGGTGTTATTGTCACGTTGGTCTGTGAGGGCAGAGACGGAGCTTAGGTTAGCGGTGCCATCAGTTGGAGCGGTGGTGAGAGAGCTACAGACACTTGCTACTTTAGCCGAATCTTGGAGATTGCCTTGACTCTTAACCCATACGGCATAGAGTGAGAGGCCAGGATTAATGCCAGTGTAGTCGGCAGTGTTTAGCGTAATAGTTTCATTCGGACCATAGAACTTAGCCTCAGGATTAGTAGCATAGTCAAACTTATCACTCCACCCAGCAAAGCCATAGCCAGTGCGGCTGAAATTACTTGGGAGGAGCGTCACAGATGATGATATGTTTTGATCAGCCATAGTGCCCTGGTAGTCTGATACGTTGGCATAATAACGAATCTTGCCAGTCTGAGTGGTTTGTGGCTGAGCTGGGACTTCAGTATTTGGATGAACTAGTGTGTATTTAACTTTACCTGTATATGTATCAGCTACTTGGGTTGGGGAGATGTATGCGGCGTATGTGGTGGATAGTACTGAGCCTAGGGTTTGATCAGTAGTTGATGTGTAGTTAGCTACTTTGGTGTATGTGTCTGGTATTACATTATAGTCATCATAATCGTTTTCTATTGTTAAGGCTTCTGGGTTATAGCTTTGTGCTGTATCAGTGACTTTAGTGAGTTTCATAGCCCAGCTTGATGTATCTCCACTTGTAGCTGTACTTGTAGTTATCTTCTGTCCATTAGTAGCACCAATAAGCTTAGTGTGATCTTCTCCATCATATTTACCACCAGTATAGCCTATTGCATATATAGCATATCCACTATTATCATTACAGAAGGTAGCAATAGTGGTTTTACCAATACCATCAGCATAATCAGCAGTACTGGCAGAATATATACCGTTAGCGAGTGTAGCGTTATGTTCCGTTTCTACTGTAGCGGTCATAGAACATGAAGCTGCTACGGTGACTGATGCAGTAGTAACTGCAGTGTTTTCATCGTCTGCGTTTACTCTTGTAGAAGAAAGGATAGCTCCAGAAGCCAATGTTACTGTAACCATACTTGTCACAATAGCGCATCCTATTATATTATTTGATTTACCTGTATCCATCTCGAACCCTTTTTAATTTAATCTATTTTAATATTAGCATAAATGTTTTGAAAATGAAATAGTTTTGACTAGAACAACTATTCTTTTATTATATATCCCGTAGATTAGCATCAGTTCAATCCAATAGAACAATCAATTAAATTGATGATTCTTCTAAGCTATCATCATAGAATTGCAAAGAGAAAAGTATGCTCCAGCGCCGGTATTTACGATGCTATTATTAAAACTATGCTCATTTTACTATATTGGGTGATGAAAACCAAAACATTAACCCTTATATTGAAAACAATAAGTTGCGAAACCTTGCTCCCGATTTTGATTATATTGAGGTCAACAGAGCATACCGTTCTAGTCCTGAAATAATACATTTTGGCAATGCGATCATCAATGCGAAGATTGTTCCGATGAGGAAACCAAATAATCTACCGGTGATGTATTTTACCACATGCGCAATGATTATTGCAAGTGTTTTTTATTATTTTGTGTTTTTTTGTTATTTTGGTATTGTTTTTTATTATTCTTCGGTAAAATACTTTGTAGATTTCGGCTACTACTATTATCGATAATGATAGTACGAATAATTGTATAACTGTTACGCTGTTTAGACTTGTAATTTTTAATAGCTCTGACAAGTAGGGTAAGTTAATGACTATAAGCTGCAATGCAATGGAACTGATAATCGATATTATTACGAATGGGTTATTGAAAATATGAATTGAAAATATGCTTCTTTTCTCGCTCTTGCAGTTTAGTACGTGAAGGTTTTGGATAAATACCATTAATGTCATAACAATGCTTCTTGCTAGTAGCAAGTCCGTGTCATTGTCCATTAGATACTTCCATACTGAAAAGATTATTAAGGCTATAGTTGATCCAAATAATATGATTTCTACCATTAAGTCTTTACTAAGCAATGGTTCATCAGTCCTGCGAGGAGGAACTTTCATTAAATCCTCCGTTCCTCTCTCGAAGGACAAAGCCATGTCTTGGATTCCATCTGTAACTATATTGATCCATAATAGCTGTATGGCGACAAGTGGCAGCTCGTACCCAAAGCAGACTGCCAATAAATAAAACAAGACTTCTGCGATACCACAAGAAAAGAGAAACATGATAATTTTTCTGATATTCGAGTACGCAATGCGTCCTTCTTTTATACCTTCGACGATTGATGTAAAATTATCATCCAAGACAATTAGATCCGCTGCGTCTTTTGCTACATCGGTGCCGCTCCCCATCGCTATGCCGATGTTAGCAGTTTTAATTGCTGGAGCATCGTTTACCCCGTCACCCGTTACAGCAACAAACTCTCCATTTCTCTTCAATGATTCGACTATTAATAGTTTATCTTCGGGCGTAACTCTAGAAAAAACTTTAATACCTTTGATGTGTTTGTCAAAATAATCTTCTCCTTTTTTGTATAACTTTTCTAGTTCTTGGCCTGTGATAATCTCGTCTTTATTATTTGCCAGTTTTAGGTCTTTGGCGATTGTTAGCGCAGTAGCTGGATGATCTCCTGTTATCATTATCACTTTTACACCTGCGCTTTGACATTCTGCGATTGATTTTTTGGCGTCCTCTCGCACTGGATCGATAAAAGCGACTAGGCCTAAGAATTCCAAATTCTTGATGTCCTTCTCATTCGTGCTGTCTATATACCCATCACAAACAGCGATTACCCTATAGCCTTCTTGGGATAGCTTTTCGTTTTGAGCTATGTACTTGTCGCTTTTTTTGGAAAAAGACATGATTTTTTCCAATGAGCCTTTAACTGTGCATCTTAGCCTTCCATTTTCCTTATAGAAAGTGGCGGAGTATTGTTTTTCTGACTCATACGGTATGAGCTTTTCCTTATGGTAATTCGTATCTACATTATATTTTGATTTTAGCGCCAAAAAAGCCGCATCAATAGAATCACCACTATGTATGAATTTATCACCTTCTTTCTTGAAAATAGCTTCATTATTGATAGCGCATAGATTAATAATTCGTGTTACATCTTCTGTGTTCTTTATGTTGCCAATGTTTACTTCGCCATTATCGTTGTAGCCTGTGCCAGTCACTTCTATTACATCGCCATTTTTCAGAACAATCTTCCTCGCGGTTTGTTCATTTATCGTTAGCGTTCCAGTCTTGTCACTAGCAATAACAGTGCAGCTGCCAAGCGCTTCTACAGAGCTCAGATTCTTGACTATTACATTTTTCTTACTCATCTTGTTTGATGCTATCGTGAGGGCCATGGTTAGTGCTAGTGGCAAACCTTCAGGCATAGCAGATATTGCCAGTGCGACTACGGCTAAGAAAACACC
Source organism: uncultured Candidatus Saccharibacteria bacterium (assembly GCA_947166405.1). Lineage (GTDB taxonomy): Bacteria > Patescibacteriota > Saccharimonadia > Saccharimonadales > Saccharimonadaceae > Nanosyncoccus. Next base: position 9,365 of record CAMVEA010000005.1, on the reverse strand, counting down.
GCTCGGCTTATAGCCATTTATTGAGAGAATAATGCCTGAAACTATTGCGACAATGACAATGATTAGACTAATCTGTTTGGTGAACTTTTCCATTCGAGTCGTGAGTGGTGTTTTTTCTTCTTTGGTATCGACTACCATTTTGAAGATTTTTCCGATTTCGGTATCTATGCCTATTGCTGTTACGATGGCTTTTGCTCTCCCCGTTATTACACTGCAACCCGCATAAACCATGTTCTTTCTATCCGCAAGTGCAATATTAGTACTATTTAGAATTTTATTTGTTTTGGCGACGTTGGTGCTTTCTCCAGTCAAAATTGATTCATCGATCTGTAGATTTGTCGATTCGATAATTCTTGCGTCGGCGTTAACTCTGTCACCGCTTTCCAAGAGAATTATGTCGCCTTTAACTACATCCTCCGAATCAATCTCGTAGACATTGCTATTTCTTAGCACTTTACATTTGCTTTTTAGCATATTGTTCAGACTTTCGGCCGATTTGAGGGCTTTATTTTCTTGGCAGGCGCCCATAATCGTATCAACGAGTATAATAAAAATGATAATAATGGCGTCGACGTTCTCTCCAATAATAAAAGATATAATAACCGTAATTACGAGTATTATTTCAATTGGAGATTTAAACTCGTTAATATACAGTTTTAAGAGGCTTGGTCTCTTTTTCTTAGGTAGAATATTCTTGCCATATTTTTTTAATCTATCTTTTGCTTCATCTGGATGGAGCCCGGTCTCGCCAGAGTTTAGCTCGGCATATACTTTTTTAATTTCCTCGTTATAATACATTTTTATACCTTTCTTACACTAGATTGGCTCAACATCTATAAATCTAATAAGCTTATTGGTAGATTTTAAGTGTTTTTTGATTTTCTTCTCAATTCTGAGGTAATCTTTGATTTTGGAATTATTGTTCATATCTATCTGCAAAAATACGCTATAGTAATTTGAAATTTTGATAACTTTGATTTTTGAAAAATGAAGAGATTTGTATCTTTTGAGCTCGTTAGCTATTTCTTTTTTTATGTCATCATTTTCGACATCGTTGATTAGGATACCTCTCGTGTTGGAAATAATAATCTTAAAAGAAGAATAAATTATATATAATGCCATGCAAATACTCCCTATCATATCAACATTTATGAAAGTCGGGACATATTCTTCAAAAAATGATACTAATAGGACTAGAATTACTACACAAGTGGATATAAAATCTGCCCTTGATTCTTTATATGATTCTATCATCAACTCGTTCTTTAGTGCTTTGCCGTGTGTTTTAAGCATAAATATTACTATTAACTTGAGGATTAATGCTATTAGCAGAATAATCAATATCGTGAGATTTGGTTTAAAATCATCTTCAGTTACAACTGTTCTTATAATAATAAATGCACCAATCAAAAACAACATTATTCCTGTAAAGAGATTGGAAAGATAATCGACTTGGCCATAGCCAAATGGATATGTTTTATTGGCTCTCTTTTTTCCAATTTTATAGGCCACCAAGCTAGTGATATCGGTAAGAAAATCGATAAACGACTGAATGGAATCTGCGATTAGTGTCGAGAAAGAAAAGAATAGCCCTGATGCGAGCTTCACGATGGCAACCACCATATTAATCAACATCGTGACTAGAATTACTTTTGTTTCCTTCATTTTTTAGCAAAAACTTAACTGTATAACTATTTATAATAACGCTTATTGTTCTATAATATCACGTTGTGAAAGTTTTTTATAGGTTTTATTATCAAATTGGTGAAAAATGTCCGATTCGAATAATAGGATGAGGTACGTTCTAAGTTTTGTGCATCCAGTAGATTGACGGTAGATTTTTTGGGAATAGAGGCTCGTATAAGGTTTTCCTGTGTTTTAATGCTACCATCAGGAATGAAAAAAGCAACAAGGCAAGCCAATACACTACTAAGCGTATTATATCGTTATGCCATTAACGCCTTTTACGTGCTATAATTCTTGTATGAGTAAAACTAAAAAAACATTTACAAGGGAACAGTTGAATAATCTTACTCCAGAGTTGATTATTGATAAGATTCAGCATGAGAATTACTCGCTTCTGACAACCCTCGGTGCCGACAAGATGCGTAAGGAGATGGTGCCGGTAGGTAAGATTTGCAATACTGCGATAAATTATTTTTTCAGGACAACAGGCCCTAAAGATGACGAAGCGCTTCATAATCAAGCAGCACGTCGAAAGCTTGTCAAAATACTATCTAAGGTCACTCCGGGGAAGTATGAGAATCTTCCAAAGGACAATAAGAACGGATTAGTGGTAGGCTTCAACCATCCTTCACTTGGAGAAATTGCACGGATTTTGACAATGAAGATTGACAAAATGGGGGATAAGCCAATGTATTTTCCAGTGAATCTGCCGTGGTATGAATCACTCGCCAGTAATTTCGATAGAATTAAGCGACTCGGTATTATTATTACGCCCACTATAACGCCTTCGACTTGGACCAAAATGTCACTCCGGCAGGGGACATTCGAGTACGATGTTGGTAAAAAGCTTAAACACGGATTTCGTGATATCTACACTACTTTATCACATGATGCAGTAAAAAACGGTGGAGTCATTTTTGTAGCACCATCCGCAACAAGGCAAACTACTGTCTTCAAAAACAAAAAGGCTTATGACAGGGAAGAAGAGATAATACCAACTATGTCGATGCTGGCATTGAAACTATATTCTGACCCTGAAGTTAAATGTGATTTCTTGCCACTTGCCGTGATGCCACCGAAGAACTACAAAAGAGGCCTGAATTTCTGGAAAGAATATCGATTGATTGCTGGTAAGCCCATGACAGCTTCCGCTATTCGAAAAAAGTATTTTAAGGGGCGGCAACCTAAACGGCTGGAGGGGTTCGATTATGATTTTCATAAAGCCATTGCGGAATTATTGCCAAAGGAGTTTTGGTACTAGAAAAAAATGGTATTGTTAAATATATTTTTATGTTATAATAAGCATAAGTATGAATAGTGATGAAGAAAAATATTATTATCACCCATTAGAAAACATCGAGGACGTTGATATTTTCTATGATGCGGTGGAAAGAAATCATTTAACTAAATCTGTATCGCCAGAACGTCCGTATACTTATTGGACTATTGAGTTATACGACCAGAAGAATGGCATTCGTGGTGGTGGTGGATTGGGAGTGTTGGCTGCAGATACTCGGCGAGTTGCCGAGAAGATGGGGGTGCCTTTTGCGTTAATCACGCCTTTTTATCCATATGAAATGCACCAGGTAATGCGTAATGGTCAGGTGGTTGACGAACAGAAGCCTGTCTCGTATAAAGATTTTGGGTTTAAGTATATTGATTCTGTAAACGTAAAATGTAACAACAAGCTGTGTAAGTTGGATGTGATCGAAAAAAAGTTTAATAGTACACGTATTATTGCGATTACCGAACCGAATTTTCGAGAGCTATACGCTGATATGAGCGGTTCTGACCATCGGTTGTACCAAGAAGTATCTTTGGGATTTGGTGGATATGCTGCTTTGAAGTTGTTAGGGCTTAAGCCTGCCATCATGCAGCTTAATGAGGTAGCGACGTTTTTCGCTGCCCTAGCTAGGTTGGACGAGCTAGCTTCAAATGGAATGGATTTTTATGAGGCAGTTGTATATACAAGGAAGCACACTCTGTACACTAATCATACTTTGGTGCAAGCTGCGGAGGCAGAGTTTTCTAGAGAGCAATTTGATCGTTATGTATATCCCAATTTGAAATCTCTAGCAGTAAAAAAATGGATATCGGATAAGTTTGTGAATGACAGAATAAAGCTATCTGCGGTGACGATTGAGATTTCTGAGTTGAGGAGTGGTGTATCGAAGTTACATGCAAGAGTTGCCAATTATCATGATGTGGCTGGGAACCGAGTGAAGTTTCGTGCTGTTACTAATGGCATCGATATGGATACTTGGGTGATGCCGGAAGTGATGCGTGAATATGAAGCAGACGACATCCTTGATGCGATAGGGAAGCCTACACCAAATTATGAGCAAAAACTCAATCTTATTAATTCTGAAAAGATAAGAGAGTATAAGTCGATTGGTCGAAGGATACTAAATGATGCGTTGAGAAACCGGACTGATCAGAATGGAAGAGTTCTTCAATTTAGTGATGATGATTTTATCTTTGATTTCAAACGAAGATTCGTTGATTACAAGAGGCCAGATTTGCCATTTCGCAATACTTTCAGATTGAGAAACATCTTGGAGCCGCGAGGAGCACATTATATTATAGCAGGAAGAGTACATGCAGGTGATTCGACGATGTACGGTAAGTTATTACATCTACTTAGCCTTGTAGCACAAGACGATTATTTGCGCAATCATGTACATTATATTTCCGATTATGATGAGGCTTTGGCTTTTGGTCTTTCAGCTGGCTCGAATGTGGCGATTAATCTACCGATTGTTGGATTGGAAGCTTGTGGTACTTCTTGGATGAAAGATATAGCGAATCTCAATTTATTGATATCAACACACGATGGTGGTGTAGCAGATGCTTCTATTAATTCATATCTTAATGTGAGTGGTGCTTCTGAGGAAGAAGAGTTAGACATGTTATATCAGCGTATGGAAGAAGCAGTTCAGGCTTGGAATAGTGATTTTGATTTGGAGTATTTAATCCAAAGACAGCTTGCAGCTTATCTCCCCGTAATATCTGGTGCTAGAATGATGCAGGAATACCTTGATTATTTGTTCCCGGTGTGATATACTGTTGACAAGTCTGGTATCAGACTTTTTTGATACATAAAGAGGAGTATTATGGCTAAAATCACTAGGATAAAGGCGAGCGACGAACCTTCCCGAAAGGATGAGGGCGATGAGCCACTAATTACCAGAAAAAAGGTCACTGTAAAAGATAAAAAAACCGAGAATTCAGTTCGCAAAGAGACAAAAAAGATCGAAAAAGCAATTGATTCCAAGAGCAAGTCTGACAAGAAGCCATTTATTTTGTTTAGACCTTTTGTTTACCTTGGCCGTTATTTACGTGATTCTTGGAGAGAATTACGCCAAGTTCGTTGGCCTAACCGTAAGACTACCTGGAAAATGGTGTTGGCTGTAATAGTTTATACTTTACTGTTTGTCATATTCATTTCGGTTTTGGATTTGTTCTTCTCATGGTTGTTTAATCTAATCTTAAGTAAATAGAAAGGAGCTTTATGGCAGTAAATAGATATGATGACACACGAGCATGGTATGCTATATCAACATATAGTGGTTATGAGGATAAAGTCGCCGATTCGGTGAATCAACGGACTGGGACCGCTGAAATGAAAGGTAAAATTTTTGAGGCAATCGTACCAAAAGAAAAACAGATCGAAATCAAGAACGGTAAACGCAAAATCGTTGATCGAAAAATATTGCAGGGCTACGTACTAGTCGACATGAAGCTTTCGGATGAAACTTGGTATATTATACGCAATACTCCTGGTGTTACTGGCTTTATTGGCAACGGCACTCAGCCTACTCCAGTTTCCGAAAAAGAAATCACAAAAATTAAGAAACGTATGGGTGTGGAAGATCCGAAATTCTCAGTAAAGTATGAAGTCGGTGAAGTTGTTTCGATTACAGATGGACCATTTAAGGGCTTTGATGGAGCGATTTCGGAAATCGATACTGCAAAAGGTAAGATTAAGGTAATGGTGTCGATGTTTGGAAGGGAAACACCAGTTGAGCTCGATGCTTTGCAAGTCAAACAGCTCAATTAGTAATTGTGGAATTATCCCTTGAGGATTGCTTCTTAAGGGGTTTACAACTTAGCGAAATATTGGTATAATTTAGTAGTTACGCACTAGAAAGGGTATTTATGGCAGAAAAAAAGGTAATTGGTAATTTGAAGTTGCGCATTCCGGCAGGGCGTGCGACTGCAGGACCTCCGGTTGGTTCTACTCTTGGTCAATGGGGACTTAATATGATGGACTTTATTAATCCATTCAATGAAGCCACGAAAGATTTAATGGGCAAGAACGTAATTGTGCATATTCGTGTATTTGAAGATAGGACTTTTGACTGGAAATCACTAGGGCAGCCAGTAGACGACCTGATTCGAGAAGCAATCAAGATTGATAAGGGTTCTGGCAAGCCAAATGTTGATAAAGTCGGGAAGATCACACGAGCCCAACTTGAAGAAATTGCCAATAAGAAAATGGAACAGCTCAACGCTATCGATATTGATGGTGCAGTCAAGATTATTGCTGGGACTGCGCGTTCGATGGGTGTTGAAGTTGTAGATTAATGGATTAAACGTGGGAGGGGATGACCCGATACGACCACAGAAAGGATTAAGTATGGCAGATGATGCTAATAAAGACAATTTAAAGGCTGAGGTAGCAGAGAGTGTTGCTGAGAAAGCAGCCGAGGTAAAAGAAAAAGTTCAAGAAGTAGCTGAAGCTATTAGGGAGAAGCACGAAGAAGTAAAAGAGAAAGTTGAAGAAGTTGCTGAAAATGTCAAAGAGAAGGCTCAAGATGTCGCCGAGGACGTAAAAGAAAAGTCAGCAAAAGCAGTCCAAGGCGCCAAAGAAAAGGCAGAAGATGTAAAGGAAAAGGTTGCAGAAGCGGCTGAAGATACGAAAGCTAAAGCTGAAGAGCTCAAAGAAAAGGCCGTAGAAGATGTCGCAGTAGCAAAAGAATCTTTTGCAAAGTCTGGCAAGAAATCAAGAAAGCATATTGAGGAAGTTAAGGCTGAAGAAGAGCGTCAGGCTCGCAAGAAAGAGCGTAAGGCTGCAGAACTCTCTGGCGAAAAACCAAAAGGCGTGGTGCCAGTTACTCGCCCACGAATCGAGCGACGTGGCCGCAAATATCAAGATATGGCGAAGCTTGTCGAGAAAGGCAAGACATATAGCCTGAAAGATGCTATCGAACTTGCGATGAAGACTTCGCCAGCAAAATTTGATGCATCAGTGGAAATACACGCCAGACTCGGTGTAGATCCTCGTCAAGCAGATCAAAACATCCGTACTACATTAGTATTGCCAAATGGTAATGGCAAGACTGTACGTGTTGCAGTTTTTGCGCCTATTGACGTTTGCAAGAGCGCCAAGTCAGCTGGTGCAGATATCGCCGAAGATGAAGAATTCATCAAGCAGCTTGAGAAAGGCGACATCAACTTTGATGTACTTATTTCGACGCCACAATACATGCCAAAGCTCGGTAAATTTGCTCGTTTACTTGGTCCAAAGGGCTTAATGCCTAACCCCAAAGCAGGCACAGTAACGATGGATGTAGAAAAGGCCGTAAAAGAGGCTAAGGCAGGTAAGATAGAGTATCGTGTTGATAAGCAGGCAATCGTACATATCGGCGTTGGTAAAGTATCTTTCGGCGTAGACAAGCTCCTAGAGAACGCAGAAGCATTCTTCGATTCACTTAAGTCTCAAAAACCTACGACACTAAAAGGCTCTTATGTCAAAACTGTGTTTGTGACCACCACAATGGGTCCAAGCATTGCCGTCGAGAATACATACAACTAATTCTGAGTCAAAAAATAGCCCTTTCAATCGGGCTATTTTTTTGATATATGTGTTATAATCTTGTTATGGACAAATTTACAGATTTTGATAGTTTTGGTACACCAGAGCTTTTGATAATGGCTGGCCTTGGACTTGCATTATTATTGTTTGGATATAGAATCAAGAAGATTGCATTCTTCATAGCATGGTTTATCTTGGGCTATAATCTGATGACTTTCCTGATGCCAACTATGAATAACTTGGTGCCGCAGATTGCGGATACCGAATTATACCAGATTCTTTTGCCGATTTGTGGAGGACTACTGCTTGCAATGCTTGGGTTCTCCATCGAAAAGCTTTGTGTTGGAGGAATCGTGTTTGCGCTCACAATGGTCGTTGCAGTCAGATACTTCGGTTCGGATGTCCAAGTTTTGGCGATTGGGGCAGTGGTTGGAGTGATCCTTGCGGCGATTGCTGTAATGATGATCAAGCCAGCGACAATAGTTGCAACTTCAGCTGTAGGGGCTTATGCACTTTCTGTGGCGATTCTGGGGCTAGTTCCGGCGATTGATTTTGGGGCTTTCTATTGGCCGATTATGATAGGACTAACCGCTATTGGTAGCGTTTTTCAGTTTTCGACTTCAAAACATGTAAAGTAGTGTGGTGAGCGTTGCGTGGTTTCGTAGCGTCAAATGGATTATTATATTGAGTTTTATAAAGTCCTGTAATTAATATGTGGTGGCGCGAGTATCATTTGTTCTCGTATTATTATATAGATACTTTGGAGAGCGCCGAGCGCAGCTTAATGTCACACTAAAAATACCCCTCTCGTGAGGGGTATTTCAAACAATTAGCTGATATATATAATTAAGCAAGTTCGACAGTAGCGCCAGCTTCTTCGAGAGCTTTCTTCATAGCTTCGGCGTCGGCCTTAGGGACTTTTTCCTTGACGGTAGCAGGAGCACCATCAACGATAGCCTTTGCTTCACCAAGACCAAGACCAGTGGCTTCCTTGACTGCCTTGATAACGGCGATTTTCTGAGCACCAGCGTCCTTCAAGACAACATCGTACTCAGACTTGCCTTCATCAGCAGCAGCTTCACCACCTGCAGCAGGACCAGCAGCCACAGCTACTGCAGCAGCGGCTGGCTCAATGCCATATTCGTCCTTGAGGACATTCTTTAATTCGTTAACTTCAAGAACAGTCATATTGACCAATTCTTCAGCTAGTTTCTTAATATCTGTAGCCATAATAATCCTTTCGATTGATTAATAATAATTGATAAGAATTGAGATTTAATTGAAATTGAATTGCTAATTTGCGTGGGCTTCTAATCCAGAAACGATTCCAGATAACCCTCCAGATAGACCAGAAACCGAGTCGGTAACTGGAGAGAGAAGCTGGGCCACCACCTGAGCGATGAGCTCGTTCTTGGTAGGCATAGCAGCAAGAGTATTAATCTGCTCTTTGTCAAGATTAGCACCCAAATCACTGAAGCCACCAACGAGACTCAAAGCATTGTGCTTCTTAGCAAATTCTGCCAAAATTTTGGCTGGAGCAACTTCATCGCTATCAGAAATAGCATAGAGTAGTTGACCGGTAAGACCGGTCGTATCGGTGTCTTTGTAGACGGCGATTTGCCCCATTGCTACGCGCACTAAACGGTTTTTAACTACTTTGATTCTTACGCCTGCTTCGCGTGCGGACTTCCTGAGTTCTTGTAGCTCTGCTACGGTGAGACCCTGGTATTGGGCGTAGACGGTAGACTTTGCATTACTAAGAAGCTCTGTCAAATCAGCAACCAATGTGTTCTTTTTATCTTTTGAAATTGCCATAAAAAGTTCCTTTGGTTAATTTGATATTGGATCAGCTAATTGTTAA
>CAMVEA010000004.1 GCA_947166405.1 uncultured Candidatus Saccharibacteria bacterium | reverse complement strand
TTCGGACATCAATAAAATAGTGGAGAATTCTCCTTCGAGATCACGGATGTTGGTATTAACGTTTTCTGCGATGTATTCAATTGCTTTGGGTTCGATATCTACGCCCATTAATTCGGCTTTGGCGCGAAGGATGGCGCATTTATCTTCAAATTTGGGGAGTTGGAGATCGAAGGCGCCTGCCCAGGTGAGGCGAGAAGCGAGGCGTTCGTCAACGGATTTAATCTGGGAAGGGAGTCGGTCGCTAGTGACAATGATTTGTTTGTTGAGTTGGTAAAGATCATTGAAGATATTGAAGAATTCTTCTTGGGATTTTTCTTTACCAACGATGAATTGGAAATCGTCTATGATTAGGACGTCGAGTTTGCGGAATTTTAGGTTGAATTCTTTGCCTTTACCTAACTTAACTGAATCGATGAAGTCGGAATAGAAATGGGAAATAGGAGTATAGAAAACTTTGAGGGAAGGGTCTTTGGCGAGAAGTGCATTGCCGATGGCCTGGATGAGATGCGTTTTGCCGAGTCCTGGTCCACCATAGAGGAAGAATGGATTGTAGCGATCGCCAGGGGAATCTATGATACTACGAGCTGCTGAAACAGCGAGGTCATTATTGGAGCCAACTACAAAATTATCAAGAGTGTATTTATGGTTGAGGCCGGTATCGTTTAAATTTGATTTTGGGTTACTAGTTGATTTACGAATAGCACGGATGTGGTCTTTGATGGCGGATTCGCTCTTGGTGATTTCACGGGAACGAATTTTGGCTTTGGTGTTGTTTTGTACTTCGAAATCTAGATTATTAACTTGGAGATTGTTGTTCTCAAGAGATTTTTTGATGATGTCTGAGTAGCGATTTCGTAGTTGTTTGACAAAGAAAGTATTCTTGACACCTATTACGATGTTTCCATTTTCGGTGGATATTAGTGATGTATCTTGAAACCAAGTTGAAAAATTAGCTGCAGATATTTGCTGTTCTATTTCAGCAAGTGCGTTTTTCCAAACGTCGTACATTGATGTAAACCTCCTTCGTATTTTTTATTATAGCATGAAATGTGTGGTTTTCCACAGGTTTTGATGGTAAAAATAATGTGTTGTAATATGTTTTTGGATTACAGGGATGGAATTATCCACATTCTAATGACCATCCCATTAATATGTGTGGAAAACTTCTTGAAAATTGTGGAAAAATGAGGTATACTATATAAAGAATTTGAAAATAATTAAAATTTAAGGAATAATATTATGCCAAAGAGAACATATCAACCTCATAAGAGGCAACGAAAGCAAGAGCATGGATTCATGAAGAGAAATGCGACAAAGAATGGTAAGAAAGTTTTGACACGAAGGCGTTTAAAGGGTAGATTGAAGCTTGCTGTGTAATATATCAGCCATTAATATAATGGTGAAATTAGTATAATATTCTGATTATGATGTTATTTTGTGGCTTATTTTGTGTCTCGTAGTTTTTTAATATATAATATATAATATGCTGAATAAGAAGTATAGGTTTCATTCACGTGGGGGAGTGCGGTATGTGTATCAACATGGGAAGACGGTGAGATCTGCTCGTGTTTCTTTGGTTTTTGTGAAAAATACGAGAGGATTTACACGTGTTGCTGTTGTGGTTTCTAAAAAAGTAATGAAAACTGCAGTTGGGAGAAATTTTATTCGTCGAAGAATATACGAAGCTATTAGGACGAATTTTGATACTGTACCAAGAGGGGTTGATTACATTTTTGTTGTGTATTCAAAAGATGTCGGTAAGATGAAGTTTGATGAGTTGAAAAAGATGATTAATGGGTTGATATCTGAAGCTAAAATATGCTATAATAAAAAGAATGGATAAGAAGAGTGTAAAAAAGTATGTTTATTGGGGGTTGTTTATATCTTTTGTGGTGGGTTCTATCATAGCGGGAAGTCCTTTTAATCTGATAGATGTAATTGTGGTGCGTCCGATAGTAAATATATTGTTTGTAATTTTTAATATAGTACATGATTTTGGTTGGGCGATTATTATTTTCACAATTCTAGTGAAATTATGCATGTGGCCACTTACTAAGAAGCAGTTTAATCAGACTAAGCTAATGCGAAAACTACAGCCAGAGTTGACGCAGATAAAAAAGAATTGTAAAGGGAATAAGCAATTGGAATCGCTGCAAACTATGGATTTATATAAGCGGTATAATGTGAAACCATTTGCTTCTATTCTGACGATTCTAATACAATTACCTATTTTTATTGCGATTTTTTCTGCAATTAGAGTAATTGCTACTCCATTGCCACAAGATAATTTAATGAATCGTGCGTATGGTATTGTGGCATATGAAGGTTCGGAGATTAAGGATTTGGAAGAGAAACAGAAGCTGTATCTTGAGGATTTAACGAATGATTCTATTCCTGTGGAAGATAAGATGACCTATGATTTTTATCCACAATTATTTGGTGTTATACGATTAGATGTGAAGGCGAGTGATGTATTAATGGGTGATTTTTCGTGGTCAGCATTATTTATACTGATGTGTGCAATACTTGCTTCTGTGTTGCAGTATTATGCAACTAAGCAACAGATGCCTTCTGGTAAGTCAGAAAAGAAGAAGACATTTCGCGAATTATTGAATAAGGCAAAAGAAGGTAAGGAAATCGATGAGTCGGATGTTTCCAGTATGGCTACTGGACAGATGTCGATGATGATGCCTGTAATGATGTTTGTGATAATGTTTAACCTCAATGGGGCTCTTGCGTTTTATTATTTCTTAAACAATATTATTTCTATAATACAGCAGAAAATTGTATTTAGGAAAGTTGAAGATGAAATTGATGCGATGACTGATAAGGCAGTATTAAAAGAACTTCGTAATATTAAGGAAGCAGAAGTTATAGAAAATAAAAAAACAGGAACAAAAATTACAAAAATCTCCGCACGTGATATTAAAAAGAAAAGGAGATAAAATATGAATAAAGATGAATCAATAAGATTTGCTTCGAGGTATCTTGAAGATTTACTGAGTTTCTTTGGGATAAATGTGGCAGTGTATTCGACGATTGATGACGAGGTAATACAATTATCTGTTCCGTCAACATCACTTAATTCATTATTGATTGGTAAGAATGCAGATAATCTGAGAGCTTTGCAACATATTGTGTCAATGGCTTTGGTGGCGAAAGGAGCGGAAGTGACACGCGTGAATGTGGATGTAGCGAATTACAAAAGACAAAGGGCGGATAGGATTGCGGATAAAGCAGAGGGTTGGATTGCAAAAGTAAGAAGAACCGGTGAACCAATGGAGGTAAATTTGAATGCTGCAGATAGGAGAGTGGTACATAAACTCGCACAAGATTATTCTGATATAGAGACACACTCGGAGGGGGAGGGAAGAGAAAGGAAGTTGATAATAACTAAGATCGCTGAATAGATTAGATAAAACCCTCCGGAGACGGAGGGTTTTTGATGTGATTATTATAATGTAATTAATGGGGTCGTAAGATAAAAAATGGTAAAAAATATGCTTGCGTTAAAAATATAAATGATTTATAATGGTTATATTAATGAGTGGAGTAAAGGTAAAACTAGCGGTTGAAGCCCATGATGAGATTTATTATCCTGTGGTTTCTGTAATAAAAAAGAATTTGACTAATGAGTCAGAAAAGATTGATGTTATTAAGAATTCCAGGGTGATAAATGTGACCGAGGTTCGGGATGAGGATTTAATAGATAATAATGTTGTGGATAGGCATGAACCCGTAATAGTTAACGTGATAGAGAAATCTGCTGAGGTAAAAACAGAGAGGCGTCGCTTCAGAATATGGCGTTCTAGGTTAGGAACGGTTGCTGTGACAATGATTGCGATTTGCGCTGCGGTGCTAGTTGGGCTTCGTTTGGCTGGGTTTCGAACTTTTACTGTGATGTCTGGATCGATGACCCCTGAATATTCGGTAGGCTCTTTGATTTATGTGAAGCCGGTGAATTATCGTGAACTCAAAGTAGGGGATGTAATATCGTTTGTAGCAAATGATGATAAGACTGTGGTGACGCATAGGATTGCTGAGATTGAGATTGATAGTATTGATTCAAGTATATGGCGTTTTAGGACGAAGGGGGATGCAAATACATCAGCAGATGCGAAGCTAGTGCATTATAAGAATGTACTGGGTACGCCTGTGATTACTATTCCGCTAATTGGGTTTTTTGCATATAATATACAGCGGCCGCCTGGAATATATATCGCACTAGTGGTGGGAACTCTCCTACTAGCGTGGACGTTTTTACCAGGTACACTGGAAGAAAGGAGGAAAACTGCGAGAAAAAGTGTAGCGTAAAAAAATGGGGTGGATATAAATATAAGTGTGGAGAAAGGAGGTGAATGTATTACAAGATTAGAATCACGGTGGTTTCATTAGTACTAATGACTGTTTGTGTACTAAGTTCTGCTGGGACATTGTCGTATTTTACTGATTCTGATAGTAAGCAGAATGATTTTACGATTGGTAATGCTTCGACGGAACTTGTGGTTTATAAAGATGTCTATGGTACGCCGTTTGATACAACAGGATTGAATCCGTTGACTGATGGTATGAAAGATGTATCATACTATTTACAGGCGACTAATAATGGTAATATTCCATTGTATCAGAGATTCCGCGTAGTGATTCCAATTAAATTAGCTGATGTGCTGACACTAAAGATGGATAACTGTTCGTTAGTTGTAGATGAAACTGATACAGATATAAGTAGATGTAATAATGCAAATTATAGTGTTATTTATGATAAATCTGTAGATGTTAATAATGAGCCAACTTATGCTGAATATTACATTTTGAGTAATAATGTACTAGAAGTTGGTGCGAAGACTAGCGAGTGGCCAACTTCGGCAATCGCGGTGGGTAACATTTCGAGTGTCGAGGATTTCGATAGTATCGCAACATGCGAGAGTAACGATGCTAATAAATGTTCATTTGGTGTAAAAGCCTATTCAGATGTAATTCAGACTACTGGGTTTACGAATGCAATACAAGCCTTCGAGAACTTAGCGGAAACATATTAATTTAATTTGTTAAATAATAATTAATAATATAAGGAGTTATTATAATGAAAATCAATAGAAGAACAGTTTTATCAACAGCAGCAGTACTTGGCGCAGCAGCACTTGTAGCTGGTGGGACGATTGCGTATTTTACAGATACTGATACGGCAAGAAATACCTTTACTGTTGGTGATGTAGATATTACTTTGTATGAGTCACAATTACATCGTCAGAACTCTGGCCGTATGGGTAATTTCCCAGCTTTGGCTTCAGATGAGCATTATTGTGATTGGAATGCTACCGTTGAGACAACTGCAGGTGATAGTACTTTGATTAGTGGTTCTTATGATAAAGCTGCTTATTGTACACCAAATATGAATGAAGTTAGTAGGGAGGATGCAATTTCTGCTATTGGTAAGAGTATGACTAATGCTGGTAGGAATTGGGGTTATAGCGACGAAACCATTAAAACCGATGCACAGACCTACCAGACCGGTTATTTGACAGACGTTGCTAGTGACATTGTTCCTGGTCAGAATATTCGTAAGTTTTCTTATGTTCAAAATAATGAAGAGGCTAGTGATGCTTATGTAATGATTAGTTATAAGGTTCCTAAGGATCTCAATAATAAGCTTACAGTAAATATTCCAAGTACTCCATTTCTTGAAGATGCTGATGCGGAAGCTGATGGTGTAAACCCTTACTTTGCCGTAGTTGAAAAGGTTGGCGATAACTATGAAGAAAGGACAATGACAAAAGCTGAACTAAAGGCTTATAAGGGTTACGAAGAAGGTGACTTTATGGTGTATTCTGCCGTGACCAAGAAGGCTCTTAAACCGGGTGAGATGACTTTCTGGAGCCCAGTGAATACTATTAAGCTTAATAGTGATATTCAAAGGTCAGATAGTACTGCAACTGCTACTTATGTTGAACCTGGGTTTGTTTTCAATATTGATGTTGAAGCAAAAGCTATCCAGGCTAGGACATTTGGTGATGCCGTTGAAGCTATCAACGCTCTTTAATATTAGAACAAACATGGGTCGGCTAGGGAACTGGCCGACCTTCTATGGGGGTAGTAATACTTTAATTGAGAGAGGAAAGGGAATAAGATGACCAAAGAAAGAAGATTTTGCCTTTGTGCGGCGAGTGTTTTATTGGCTGGAACGGTTGGTGGTTTTGTTTCTGTTCCTGTCTTTGCGAGTGGGTCGGTGGATATCAGTATAGTAGAGTTGGTTGAGGATGGAAGTGGAGGATATAAATATTGGGAGGATATTACTGATGCGATGCCTGGGATGACTTATAGTGCGATTCCTCGAGTTAGGAATGATGGATCGGTGCCGGTGTTTGTGCAAATGTGCTTGTCGGAGTCGGCGATTGGTGGGAATGGAGAGTTAATTAGTCTTCCATCGAATACTTTTGGGATTAATATTAATGAGAATTGGAGCCTTAATGATAACTCGATAAATGATTCTTCGGATCCCGCTTCTGGGAATTGCTATGATTATGCAACAAAACTTGCCGTAGGTGATGTGACAGAGCCTTTGTTTACTGAGATTGTTTTAAGTAGTGAACTTAGTAATGAACATAGTAATGGTGCGTTTAGTCTTCACCTTCTTGCATATGCTAGGGAAGAGGAGGACTCTGAGCCTGTTGTGGTTCCAGATGATTCAGAGGATGGTGTTGCTGATAATTCCAGTAGTTCATCTTCTACGGAGGTTGCTACCCCTGAGAGTCCTGATACTGGCTTAAATACAGTTTCTTATATCGATAATGTGAGTCCTTTATTGTACTCGGCTGGAGTAATTGTATTGTTGTCTGGTGTTGCTTATGGTGTTCGGTTATTTTTGAAAAAACGTTAAATGATTTGTAAGAAATAATCGTACGAATAATTAGCTTCTGGGTGAGCCTACAAAAGTATGTGGTTTTTATCTACTTGTGATAGTGTTAAACTTTTGATTCTGAAGGTTTCTATTTATTTGTTATACTTAGTGTTGTAGAATAATTGCTGTTTGATTTTATTTGTTACGAGTTGGTTGTTGGTTTGGTGAGAAATATTAAACTAGCACTTAATTGTCGGTTGAAGTGTTGGGCGGGGTGCCGAGGATTAGGACGAAGTCGTAATTAGTGTTGATACCGGCTGGGAGGTCATTGGCTGTTAGGGCTGTGATACTGTATTTGGATTCGAGGAGCTTTTTTGTCTCGGGTGCTGTGTCGGTGAGGTAATATAGAGTATATTGATTAGTGTATTCTCCTGCTGGGGCGTCGTCAATATATAAATTATCGTAACCATCGGTTGTGAGGGTTTCTTTTTCGGATGATGCTAGGCCTGGTGTTTCGGTGCCGTTTAAGATGAGGATGGAGGAGTCTTCACGGTCTCGTGGATCGTTGGAGAACATTTTGGCGACGTGGTTTTGAATCTTGGTGTAGTAGTTAGCACCTCCTGCTGGGAGTACATAAGAAATATTATTAATAGAGCCAGTGGTCATAAGTGGTTCTGGGTCGATGAGTGAAACTTGTCGCATTGTATTGAGGTCGAGAGTAGAGATTAGGTGAGCGAATGTTTTAAGCTCCTCGACGTTGAAGTTGGTGCGAAGGTTGTCACCAAGTGTTCCGGCTAAGTCGGTGAGTTCAGTGATGGATAGGTTCTTCTCGTGGAGTTTGTCTTTAATGCCGATGAGGATTTTTTGCTGGGAAGCGCCACGAGAAAAGTCGCCTGATTCGGTGCCGTGGCGAGCTCGAGCGAGACCGAGTGCTTGAGCGCCATCAATAGAGTATTCTACGCCCGGTTCAAATACGGCTTTGGTGTAATAGTAATCGTATATTCCTTCGTCTAGAGTGACTTTGATGCCACCTAAGGTATCGACTATTTGAACAAGTGAACCCCAGTTGAGGTGAGCGAAGTATTGAAAATCGATATCTAATATTTCACTCACTTCTTCTATAAGCGCTTCTGCGCCGGCTTGTTCGTTATTGCCCTCCATGTTGTTGCACCAGTATAACTCGTTGATTTTACTAGTGGCCGTGCAGGTGGAAGATACTTTGAGATCGCGAGGGAGGGAAAGCATTGCGATGTCTCCAGTCTCTTGATTGAGACTAATAATCATGATGGAATCGGTAAGTTGCGCGCCGTCATGGGTACCGTTGCCTTCGTCACCTTCCATATTGTATCCGCTGGTGCCAAATGCTAGGATATTAGTGCGACCGTTTTTATCTGTCTTGAGTGGCTCGTATTTATCATCCATAAATGTAAGCAAGTCGAATACGTTTCCTTGGCCTCCAGTGATGCGCGCGATGATGTCGTTGCCCCAGAGAATAAGCCAAGTAAGACCTGCTAGTAGAATTAGAATGATGGAAAAGATGACGCTAATAATTATTTTGCGTTTTTTTGACATTTTTTTCTTCACTTTCTTGGGTTTTGTAGATTGAGTAAGTGGATTGCTGTCATCGGTGTCGTTTTGGTTGGTAGTGTCTTGGTCGTCGGTGATGGACTGTTGGATTGTGTTAGGGTCAATCGCTTCTAGCTTGCCGGTTTGTTCGTCGAAACTAAACGATTGGACAGGTGAAAGAAAGTCACTAGAGTCGGCTAGTGGCTCTGGTATATCTTGAGCAGGTTGTGTTGGTTGGAGCTCATTGGGTGATGGTGTGGGTGTGGTGGATTGGTCGATGTCTGATTTGTGATGTGGACGTATTTGAGAGTACACATCGTCAATAAGCGTTGTTTTGCTTGTTGTAGCTTCTGGGAGTGGCTTGGGCGTTGAGGATGGTTTGGACTTGGGGGAGGTTATTTTTTTGGGGGAGGCTTTGCGTGTGGGTTTGGTGGAGCGAACTGGGGATTTTGGGGATTTGGTTGCCTTAGTTGATTTGGTGATTTGGTTAGTTCTGGTAGCTTTGGTAGTCTTAGTAGCTTTGGTGACTTTGGCGGTAGATTTTGCTTTGTTCTTGGGGGTGGATTTGGGACCTTTGGCAGTATTGGTTTGATTGGAGCTATTAGAAGAGTTAGGAGAAGAAGCCACTGATTTTTGTGGGCGTCGAACAGTAAGGCCGTCAATTGATTTATTTTTATCCATTGTATATAATTATAGCATAATGGCAGTGAAAATCACAAAAAAACAATTAGCGGTTTTGAACTTCTTGCAGGATTTTACAGAGGAGAATGGTTATTCACCGTCTTATCGAGAAATTATGGCTGGACTTGGATTATCTTCTGTGTCGGCTGTGGCAGAACATGTGGAAAACCTTGTGGAAAAAGGTGTTTTGCGTAAAGTGCCAGGAGCAGCGCGTTCACTTGAAGTGTTGGATTATAAACATGAGGAGACGGTGGGGTTATTTAAGGCGAAGATGTTGGATTGTACCGATGAGGCGCGAAAAGTGTTGGTAGCTGCGGCTGAGATATTGGGGTTAGATTTGGAATAGATTGGAAGATATTTGATTAGAAAGAACATATTGCAGTATTCTTATTGACTTTTGGGGTGGGGTGGTGTTATTATTGTATCTAGTATAGCCAAATTAGAACCGTTGCAACAATCATTTGAGGGGGGTTATTTGTTCTAAAATATGGAGCTTGGGAGGAGAGATAAATATGAATATTAATAATAGCGCAGAAATGCGAGGGGTTTTGCGTGGAAAGGTTAATAGATATTTATGTTTATTTCTAGTTATTATGCGTGCCGTTGTAATAAGAAGATTAGATTTGGAAATATAGTATTTTTTATTGTGGTATTTGTGTTTGTTATTACGCAATGGTATTGTAGTGACAATAATGCCGACGCAGCTTCATTTGCTGGTTTTGATCCTGGTTATATTATTTCGGATTATCAAATGGGGAATTATAATTCAATGACTGAAGCGGATATTCAGGCTTGGCTTACGGCGAAAAATCCTTGTGATAATAGGGATTATGGTTATTATCAAAGACTATCGGCAAATGTAAAATATATTTGGCATTGGGATAATGGACATTTTGTATGTTTGTCGGAGGAAAGATTTGGAAATAATGATAATGAGATTGGATTTCAGTATGGTGAAAGTGCAGCTCATATAATATGGCAAGCAGCACAGGATTATAGGATAAATCCTCAAGTGTTGTTGGTGTTATTGCAGAAAGAGACTGGGTTAATTACGGATAGAATTCCGAATAACAGTGATTATAGGAAAGCGACTGGATATGGTTGTCCTGATACGGCTGCATGTTCGTCTAAATATTATGGTTTTAAAAACCAAATAAGGAATGCTGCAGCACTATACCGTTATGTTTTGGATAATGGTTCGCGTTATTATCCAGTAGGAAATAATTATGTGCAATATAATCCAAATGCTGGATGTGGCGGAACTGTAGTTAATATTAAAAATCGTGCAACTTCTTCATTGTATCAATATACTCCATATCAGCCAAATGCAATGGCGCTTGCAGCTGGGTATGGAACTGGGGATGCATGTTCTTCTTATGGGAATAGGAATTTTTATTCATATTTTCAGGATTGGTTTGGTGGGGTGACAAAAGAAGGGAAGGAAATAACAATTCAAGAAGTCCGTTCTAACATGGTTAGGGTACCAAATGAGCAAAACGATTTGGCGATGAAATACAATGCACATGTCGCAAATTTTGGTTGGATGGATCCACCAGTGAATGGTGGTGAGATGACTGGAACGGTTGGATATGGTATAAGGATGGAAGCCTTTGCGGTTGCACTTGAGGAATATAAAGGAATAGAATATAGGTCGCATATTCAGGATGTTGGATGGGAAAACGTTTATCATAAGGATGGTGAGGTTAGTGGAACGACGGGGCGTTCGCTTAGAATTGAGGCTGTGCAGATTAGGTTGAATAGTGAGTTGTCAAAAAACTACGATATTTATTATCGTGTACATGCTGCTAATATTGGTTGGATGGAATGGATGAAAAATGGGGAAGTGGCTGGTACCACTGGTGAGTATAGACAGTTGGAGGCGATTCAAATAAAGATTATAAAAAAGGATTATGGTCCTTTATATGAGGCGCATGTAGCTGACTATGGGTGGTTAAGCTGGATGAGAAGTGGTGGTATGGCGGGTACGGTTGGTGAATCGAGGAGAATGGAGGCTGTAATGATTAAGCTTCCAATTGAATTGACAAATGGTCATAGTATTTATTATCGAACTCACGTTTCTGGTAGGGGGTGGTTAGGATGGTCCAGTAATGGGAGAATGTCTGGGACTGTTGGCGAATCGAGGCAGATGGAGGCAATACAAATTCAACTTGATGCAGGCTTGGCTAGAGATTACGATGTTAATTATCGAGTGCACGTAGCGAATATAGGATGGCAACCATGGCTAAAGAACGGGCAAATAGCTGGAACTACTGGAAGAGGATGGCAAATGGAAGCTTTGGAGATTAGAATAACAAAAAAATGAGAGGTATGTCTTAGACTCTGTATAATAAAGTGGTATTTCTAGATTTGGATTTTTGAATTCAATCATTAAACTGGGGTAGCAATGATTTTTCGAAGAAAACACACTAGTCGGAGTGAATTATTTAAGAACCTACGTTTCTAGGTGTTTACAAAAGTAATATTTGGTGTTATTATTAAATTAGGAGAAAACAATTATGGCACAAAAACGAAAACAAAAAAGAAATAGGGGTAAAAGATGGTTGTATTGGTTGTTTATGGCGTTGCTTTTTGTAGGGGTGGTGGTGATTTGTTATTTTGTGTGGGATGCTTATTTTCGAACAAAGGACGTTATTGTTAATGATAGGGATGATGTGGGTAAGAATGAATTGGTGAAGGAAAAAGAGAAAGAAGAAAACGAAAAGATAAGAGAAGAGGATGATAAGAGCGATGAGCCAGTTATTCCAGATGTGGTGGAAAAGGAAAAAACTATACAATATGAGGGAGATGACCCTAATGCATCTGAAAGTCTGACTGGAGCAATAACGTATGCTGGAGTATCTGGTAGTGAACTAGTAATAAGGACCAATATTGATCAATACTTAACTACAGGTGAGTGTGAGTTGGTGTTGGAAAGTGGAGGTACCGTTATATATAATACCGAGGTTAGTATTATAAGTAGTGTTGCGACATCGGTTTGTGATGGGTTTAATGTTCCTGTGTCAGCGTTGGGGGGAGGTGAGATTGATATTATTATCAAGATTGGCTCGGATGAAAGAAAAGGTTTATTGCAAGGAAAGGTTAATATATAGATTATGTCTAGTTCTGGTTTGGCTGTAAGGCGTCGCGATACGAGATTGAGGTATTTGTTGATTGGAATTTTTGTTGGAGTTTTTTTGTTTGTTTTTATGACACAACGATATAAAGATGACAATAATGCCGACGCAGCTTCATTTGCTGGTTTTGATCCTGGTTATATTATTTCGGATTATCAAATGGGGAATTATAATTCAATGACTGAAGCGGATATTCAGGCTTGGCTTACGGCGAAAAATCCTTGTGATAATAGGGATTATGGTTATTATCAAAGACTATCGGCAAATGTAAAATATATTTGGCATTGGGATAATGGACATTTTGTATGTTTGTCGGAGGAAAGATTTGGAAATAATGATAATGAGATTGGATTTCAGTATGGTGAAAGTGCAGCTCATATAATATGGCAAGCAGCACAGGATTATAGGATAAATCCTCAAGTGTTGTTGGTGTTATTGCAGAAAGAGACTGGGTTAATTACGGATAGAATTCCGAATAACAGTGATTATAGGAAAGCGACTGGATATGGTTGTCCTGATACGGCTGCATGTTCGTCTAAATATTATGGTTTTAAAAACCAAATAAGGAATGCTGCAGCACTATACCGTTATGTTTTGGATAATGGTTCGCGTTATTATCCAGTAGGAAATAATTATGTGCAATATAATCCAAATGCTGGATGTGGCGGAACTGTAGTTAATATTAAAAATCGTGCAACTTCTTCATTGTATCAATATACTCCATATCAGCCAAATGCAATGGCGCTTGCAGCTGGGTATGGAACTGGGGATGCATGTTCTTCTTATGGGAATAGGAATTTTTATTCATATTTTCAGGATTGGTTTGGTGGGGTGACGAAAGAGTTACCTAGCATACAATCAATTATGGCTAATATGGTGAGAGTTCCAGATGAATCTACGTCAGTTGCTTTTGAGCAGAATGCTTTTGTGAGGGATTATGGTTGGTTGGGTGTGATTGATGGAGGAAAAATGTTGGGAACGACTGGTCATAATTTACGGATGGAGGCACTAAGTCTTAAATTAAAAGAAGGGTCTGGCATTGAGTACAGGAGTCATATTCAGGAGATAGGATGGGAGAATAACATGATAAGGGATGGTGGGACGAGTGGTCTGCCTGGTAGTGGATTGCGCATAGAAGCTGTTCAGATTAATCTTTATGGTGAGATGGCAAAAAAGTATGATGTCCTTTATAGGGTTCATGTAGAGAATATTGGTTGGATGGATTGGATGAGAAATGGGGAAGTAGCTGGTACGACTGGGCAATCTTTAAAAATAGAAGCTGTTCAGATTAAGATTGTGGAGAAACAAGAAAATGTGAATGTAGAGTATGCTGGGCACGTAGAGGATTATGGTTGGATGAACTGGGTAAGAAATGGAGAGTTGGCTGGTACGACTGGGCAGTGGAAAAGAATGGAGGCAATTAATATAAAATTGAGTGGTTCGGTGGCAAATAATAATTTGCGTTATAAGGTTCATGCGCAAGATTTTGGTTGGATGGATTGGGTAATTGGGGGAAATGTTGGTGGTACTACTGGTTTGTCTAAGAGGATGGAGGCAATTATGATTGAATTGACTAATGGTTTGGAATTGAAATACGATATTTATTATAGGGTACATGTGCAAGATTATGGGTGGATGAGTTGGGTGAAGAATGGAGAAATAGCTGGTACGACTGGGCAGGCTAAGAGGATTGAAGCAATTGAAATAAAAATTATGAATAAATGATTTATTGTTAGCTGTTTGGAGTGACAAATTTGAAAGATTGGTTGTTTTGTGGTATTCTATTAATAGGAGATTCTGATGCGAAGTATTGAATTACTTGATTGTACTCTAAGAGATGGTGGATATGTGAATGGGAATGATTTTGGTGAAAAAAACATTTCGAATATTATAGACGGTTTAAAGAATAGTAAGGTAGATTTAATTGAGTATGGTTATTTGGACGATAAGGATTCAGCTGATGTAAATAAGACCGAATATCGTTCTTTTGATGAGTTGTCTAAGCTGACGAAGCAAAAGAAGGGAAATATCTTGATGCTGTTGGGGGAAAAGTATGATATACGTAGGCTTCCTGTTGCGCCGAATGATGAGTGTTATCTGAGGATATCATTTCACAAGAAACATGCAGAGGTTGGTTTTGAGAAGATTAGGGTAGCGATGCAAAAAGGCTATAAAGTGTTTGTCCAGCCAACAGTGACGATGTCTTATTCTAAGAGTGAGTTGATCGAGCTATTGAGGATATGCAATGAGCTGAAACCTGTTAGTGTTGCGGTGGTGGATACTTTTGGTCAGATGACTCCTGAAGATGTGGATGAAGTGGCGAGATTATTTGATGTTGTGCTTGACAAGGAAATAGCGGTTTCATTTCATGCGCATAATAATCTACAGAATGCCTATGCAAATGCTATAAGGTTTATAGAAAGTGTGGATGAAAAAAGGCGAATTATAATAGATACGTCTATATTTGGAATGGGAAGAGGGGCTGGTAATCTACCTACGGAATTAATGATGGGTTATTTAAATAGAAGATATAAGAAGGATTATAATATTGATGCAATATTGGCTGTGGCGGATAATGTGATTTTAGAAATCAAGGAAAGGAATAACTGGGGGTATTCTTTGCCTTATTATCTATCTGGAGTATATGGAGTTCATCCTTCTTATATATTGTCTTTTATGGAAAGAAAAACGCAGGATTCTGGTGACATAAAACAATTGATTGATATGATAAGTGATGATAAAAAGGCGGAATTTGATTTGGAATATGCTCGGGATTTATATAATGTTCATAATAATAAAATAATAGATGATGAAAAAAGCAAAAAGCAATTAATGGAAATTATAGATGGTAGAAAGGTTTTGTTGATTGGACCTGGAAAAACGTTAAAGAAATATAATAGTAAAATCGATGAATATATTAAAAAGGAAAAACCATGTGTGATAGGTGTAAATGGTAAGTATGATATTGAAGGAGATGCGGTTTTTTTCAGTAATAAGAAACGATATAGGGACGTTGATTTGAACGAAGGAGATGGGGTATTACTTCTTACTTCGAACATGGGATTGAAGTCGGGAGAAAGACGCCTTGTTTTTAATTATGGTTCATACTTGGCTAGGGGCAGTGGAGTTTCGGATAATGCTTTGTTGATGATGCTTAATATATTGAAAGATGTGGGGGCTCGGGAAGTTGCTCTGGCTGGTTTTGATGGTTATAATACAGAAGGTAATTTCTATAAAAGTTCTCTTGAACTACTGTTAGACAGTAATTATGTGAATGAGCTTAATAAAACTATTAAAGATAATATTAAAATATTAAGGGATGGAATGGTAATAGAGAGTATTACTCCATCGAGGAATATGTAGGAGGACTATGAAGATTGTTGCAATTATTCCAGCTCGCTACGGTTCGTCGAGGTTTCCTGGTAAGCCTTTGGCTGACATTTGTGGAAAACCGATGATTTGGTGGGTATATGAACAGGCAAAAAAGGTAAAAAGGATAAATGAGGTCTACGTCGCTACTGACGATAAAAGGATAGAAAGTGTTTGTAAAGGGTTTGGGATAAAAACGATAATGACGTCAGTAGAGCATAAAACGCATTTGGATAGACTTTATGAGGCTTCTACGAAAGTTGATGCGGATTTTTACATAAATGTTAATGGGGATGAACCTTTGATAGAAAGTTCATGCATAGAAGATTTGATACCCGATAAAAGCGTGGATCCAAATTCGAGTTATGCTGCTAATGGAATGATGGTGCTTTCGGAGCCCATTGATGCTTTTGATACTTCTAAGATTAAGATAGCTACAGATATGAATAGCTATGGGTTATATTTGGCAAGAAGTCCAATACCGTTTCCGAAAGGAAGATCGGACTATCAGTTGAAGAAATTTGTGGGAGTACAATGTTTTACGAAAAAAGCTTTGGAGTTTTGTGGAAAGACTAAAAGGGGCTTTCTGGAGAGTATAGAGGATATTGATGAATTTAGATTTATTGAAAATGGGCATAAATTATTATTTGTTATGACTAATGCTACGACTTTATCGGTTGATACGAAAAAAGACCTGGAGAGAGTAAGAGAAATAATTAAGGGCAAAAATGAATCTTAGTAATAGTGATAATAAGGTGGGTGGTGGTCAAATTAAAGCTTTAGTGTTGGATGTGGATGGGACTTTGACTGACGGGCGTATTTATATAGGTAATAATGGTGAGATAATGAAAGCATTTTGGGCGCATGATGCTGTTGGTGTTAGGCAGTTGGTGAAGAATGGTATTATTCCGATAATTATTACAGGAAGAGAATCTAATATTGTGAAAATCAGAGCGAGCGAAATGAACATTGAGCATGTGTATATGAATGTTGAGGATAAGAAATCTAAATTGATTGAGGTGACAAATGAATTGGGTTTATCCTTAGACGAGATTGCCTTTATAGGTGACGATATTAATGATTTGGATGCGATGAAAATGTGTCGGATTGCCGTGTGTCCAAAGAATGCGATGGGGGAGGTGAAGGAAATTTCAGATTATGTATCAAAGTATGATGGTGGGCATGGCGCGGTGCGGGAATTATGTGAGTATTTATTGAAACTGGAGACGTAAGATGGACCTGTATTATGCAATGACAAATTATCAGCTTTTGGAGTGTATTATTCATAAAACCATTTTGAATAAATCGTCTAAGGCTGTATTGTTTTTGTCGAGTTTTTTGGTGGACAATAATCCTTCAATTATAGAAAATGTTAAAAATGTAGGATTTTTTGATGATGTTATTGTTTTCGAGGAAGTCATTTTTTCTCACAGTAAACAGGTGAGTATTGAAAAAGAGATTAGACTGATACGTAATAAGATTGAAAAAAAGTATGGCAGTTATATACGTGGATGTAATAATATCTATGTTGGTCAGGATGTCGATTCTTTGGGAGTATATTTGGTTTCGAGCCAACTAAAATATTATTTTTTTGAAGATGCTAGTGGCTCTTATTCTAACCAAGCTTTATTGATGGAAATAATAAAGGATGAAAATATAAATAGGTATAAAATTGTTAAAAAGTTGAATTTGGGTGGTGGGTCGGAATATGTTTTAGGAATTTATTGTGATTATGACAGCCAAAGAGTCGGTTTTGATAAGACGAACTGTGTTGATTTTTCTGTAAAGAAAAACTTGAGGAAGTTAAGCCAAAAGGACATCGATAAAATACTGCAAATCTATCATTGTAAACGATATGATTTGGGGAGGAATAAAAAGGATATCTTACTCACGTGGCATTATAATAATATGGGCTTTATGACTTTGGAAGAACAAAGAAAGTTTTTTACTTTCTTGGTGGATTATTTCAGAGATGAATCGGAGGCTTTATTTATAAAGCCTCACCCATCGGATAAACAACCGGATTATCAGAAATGGTTTAGTGATGCGGTGGTAATTGAGCGACATATGCCGTCAGAATTGTTGCCTTATTTGGTAAATGGGAAATTTGAAAAGGGCATAACAAACTGGTCTACTTCGGTGTATGGCTTGCAGGGAATAATAAATGAGATTATTAATTTTGATAAAGGGATAGATACTGCGTATTGTGATATTAACAAAATTTTTGCTATTGTAAAATATCTTGATAGTATTAAAAATGGTAAAATGTTACAAAAAATTAAGCTGATTGATGTGGATTATAGTTTGTTTTGTCAAATGATGAAGTATTATGTTAAAGATTATAAGAAGTATTATCAAGTAGTTGAAGAAGATGAGGATTTTAGTATTGTTAAAAGGTATTGCGATGATTATTGCGGAAAAAAGTGTATAGCTTTGGAGAAAGGTGATAGTTATGCTTTCTCTGGGTTTTTAAAAATTATTTTTGGGGCGGATAGACAGGACGTTTTTTTGTATAAAATGCCATGTGGGAATGTGCGCTTGAAGAAAAAATTGCATTATTACAATGAATCTCTGTATGTTGAATCGTTTGATTTAGAGAATTATATATCATTGCTTGAAGCTGATAGTTTAAAGAAAAAGGAAATAGAAAAAGAATTAAGAGAAAAAAGAGAAGAAAATAACCAATTAAGTGGTATAATCAATGATTGTAAGGAGCAGAATGTTGCCTTGAGAAAGGAGATTGAGGGGATGGTGGATTCTTACTCTTGGAAAATGACAGCGGTTCTTAGAGCGTTAAATTTTAAAAGGAAAAAGTATGGATTTAGAAAGAATAAGAAAAAAAGTTGACAAAAAAGATGTGGTGTCGTTTGATATTTTTGATACATTGATTCTCAGGAATACCTATGAGCCGACTGATATTTTTAGGATTATGTCAAAAGAGATTTCGAAAAAATATCCGAAAGTGGATTTCTTGAAGCTTAGAACTGAATGTGAGGCTAATTCTAGATGTGAAGAGAATAAATATGAGACTACTCTTGATGAGATTTATGACTTGATTGGCAAGAGGGAGCCAGAGATAGATGTCGATAAAATAAAAAAACGAGAGTTGGAATTGGAATTGGAGTTTATGGATGTTAATCCATTTATGAAGAAAATATTTGATTATGCATTGAAGAATAAGAAGAAGGTCATTTTAATAAGTGATATGTATTTGTCGAGCAACGTGATAAGGGGCTTTTTGAAGAAGGTGGGGTATAAGGATGTTCCGATTTATGTTTCTTGTGAACAACATGGAAGCAAGGGCACGACTGAACTATATGAAATCGTTTTGGAAAAGGAGGGTTTGGATAAGAATAAATGGGTTCATTTTGGAGATAATCGAGTAAGTGATTATGAAAAGGCGAAAGAATTTGGGATTGAGGCCGTTTTGTGTAAGAACGTCAGGAGCGAGGATAAACTCGATAAACCTAAAAGCATCGAGGCTAGGATTATGAGAGGTATACAGAATAATTATTTGTATTCTGGTGCAGAAGTTGCTTATTGGGAAAAATTTGGTGTTTTGTATGCTTCTCCGATTTACTATGGTTTTACGAATTGGCTTTTTGAATTGACTAAGGATAAGGATAACTTGTTTTTCTTGGCTAGGGATGGCTATATAATTAAGAAAGTTTATGATATGTTTAAAGAGAAATATAAGGTAAAGATTGATACGCATTACTTGTATTGTTCCCGAAAATCATTTCAGCTTCCTGCTTTGCTTCATAAGACGAAAGATGAGACGATCAGTTTTTTGTCGGCAGTAAATGATAGTTATGATTATAAGGTGACAATTGGGGATATTCTAAAGAATTTGGATTTGGAATATGAGAAGTATAAAGATACTTTGAAGGTTTTTGGGTTTAAGAAAAAGACTGATACGGTTGGCATGGATTGTTTTTATAATATAAAAGGTTTTTTGAAATATATATATGACGATATTGAGACTGAATTAAAGAGTGCTGAAAAAAAGGTTTTAAAGTATTTGAAACAAGAAGGGCTTTTAGGCTATGAAAAAGTAAATATTATGGATGTTGGTTGGGGCGGAAGTATTCAGGAGTCAATAGCGTTAATGACTGGTAAGCAGGTATTTGGTTATTATTTTGGGACTATTCCTACCAACAAAGTTGATATTTTAAGTAATTCATTGGGATATGCTTTTGACGAGGCTATGCCGAACAACCGTTATGCAAAAATATTTGATATTCCAATGATGTATGAATTTGTTTTTTCGGCTCCACATGGTACAACTGTGAAATTGGAAGAAAAAAACAGTAAAATTGTGGCTGTTCTGGATGACGATGAGGATTATGCTGATAAAGTGAAATGTTTGCAAGAAGCAGCGATTGGATTAATTGAAAAGTATTTAGTGTATGCTGAGTATTTAGAGGATATAAGTGTTGATGAATGTCTCGCGAATTACCAAAGGATGATTGAGCGTCGTGATTATGAGGATTTGATTGAATTTGCGGAACTATCTAATAGCGTAATTTATACGAATAATAAAAATATGTATTTGGATAGCTATGAGGAGGATTACATCTTTGCGCATTATGATGAATTTTTGGAGAAAATTCATAGGGCTATGTGGAAGGATGCTTATATAGTGCAGGGGATTGAGGAGGAGACACAGTGGAATAATCATAAGAAAAAGCTCGAGGCGTATTTGGGCAGTAGAGCTGTGGCTCCACTTAGGAAGCGTGATTATATTAAAAAAGGCGTGAGGCATCCAGGAAAAGCGATTAGGGTGATTAAGAATAGGATTGCTTTTAAGAAGAGTTAATCGTGTTAAGCTGATTTGATATGGTTGGGTTGTTTTTTAGTATGATGGGATTGTAGTTAGCTATAGTTGACTACTTGTTGTTTTTGCCGTTAAACATGAAGTCTAGTGATTCGCCTAAGGCAATTCTCTTGATGGCTTTTGCCATGAGCGGTGCGATTGGCATTATTTCGAGCTTGTCTTTTAGTATGGCTTTGTTTTGTTTTTGCGAAATTGTGTCTATGATATAGAGTTTGGAGATTGGGGATTTGTCGAACCGCTCTGCTGCGTTGTTGGAGAGGATTCCGTGAGTTGTGGCGACGATGATGTCTTTGGCTCCTGAATCTTTGAGAGTGTTGGCGGCGGTGATTAGGGTGCCACCTGTGTCGATCATGTCGTCAATGATGATGCATCTTTTGTCTTGGACTCCGGTGATTTTGGCTGGGCGGTTGATATGTGATGAGTTTTGACGATCCCGTGTTTTGGGGAGGTGGACGTAATCTAGGCCAAGCTCGTCGGCGTATGATTCTGTTTCTTTGGCGCGGCCTGCATCAGGAGAGACTAATATGTATGATGACTTGTTCTTGGCGGTGAGCTTGCGGAGTGTCTTGCTGATGATGGGTGAAGCTATGAGATGGTCAAAAGGACGATTAAAGATGGCTTGGGTTTGTGCAGAATGGAGGTCAACTGTTATGATTCGATCTACGCCGATGTTTTCTAGAGTTCGAAGAATAACTGATGTGGAAATAGGTTCACGGTTGCGGGCCTTCCTGTCTTGACGGGCATATGGGAGGATAGGAAGTACTGCTGTAATCTCGTTGGCGGATGCGCGTCTTGCGGCATCGACCAATAGCAATAGTTCCATGAAGGCATCGTTTAATGAATAGCCATTCACTTCGGAGAAGGATTGTATAATGAATAAGTTCTTTTGGCGAACTGACTCCTCATATCTAACATAGCGTTCGCCGTTGGCGAAACGTTTTAACTCGGTAGATAAGAGCTTTTGCTCTAGTTCTTTGGCAATGGCTTCTGCCAATTCTGGGTAAACGCCCCCACTAACAATACTGAAATCTTTAACTATCATTGATGGGTATTATATCAAATAGAAGGAAAAAGTCAAATTGTGGACCAGGCAGTGAAATATGAAGACTGGTCAATTAGAATGATCGTTTGTGTGTTATAATCATATCGTAATGATAAAAAAGATGAAAAAAACTGCGATTCTGTTGCGACATGGAATAATGTCTTTGTGGAGAGATTATCATTTTTTGGTACCGCCGAGGGTTTTAAAGAAGAAAATAGGTAATTTTGGAAGAATAATTGTAAATAAATCTTTGTTGAACCCACTTGACATTGAAGATTATAATGAATGGTTGAAATATGGAGAGGCAGGTGGTGAATATGAAGAGTTGAAATATCGGCCTTTGTTTTCCGTTTTGATTCCAGTTTATAATGTGAAGGGAAAGTATTTAAGGGAATGCTTGGATTCGGTGTTGAAACAAGAGTATGATAATTATGAGATTTGTGTGGTCGACGATGCTTCGACTTCGAGGGAGACGCTAGGAGTTTTGAAGGAATATGAAGGAAATGAGAAAATTAAGATAAAATATCGAAAACAAAATGGGCATATTTCACGTGCGACAAACGATGCTTTAGCAATGGCGAGCGGAGAATACATTGTATTAATGGATAATGATGATTTGTTATCTGAAAATGCTCTTTATGAGGTTGCCAAGGTATTAGATAATGATAAAAAGATAGACATGGTTTATTCGGACGAAGATAAGATAACTGAACGTGGAAGGCGTTGCGATCCTAATTTTAAATCTGATTGGGCACCTGATTCGCTATTGAGCAGTAATTATATATCGCATTTGGGCGTTTTAAGAAAAAGTATTGTAGATAAAATTGGGGGGTTTAGAGTTGGGTTTGAGGGGGCGCAAGATTATGATTTGTATTTAAGATTTACTGAGCAAACGGATAGAATACATCATATCCCCAAGGTCTTGTATCATTGGCGGATGGTGAAGGGTTCTACCGCAGTAACAATGGAGAATAAAGACTACGCTCTTGAGAGGGGAAGGCTGGCGCTAGAAGATGCATTAAGGCGTAGAGGTATTAAAGGGGAAGCGAAAATTGCAGATAACTGTCCATATTATTATATTGAATATAAGATTGATATTGAACCAAAAGTATCTATTATTGTGCCGATGAAGGACAAAGCAGAAATGACGAGGAAATGCTTGGAATCGGTTTATGAAAAAACGGATTATTCAAATTATGAAGTGATTGTGGTTGATAATAATAGTGTAGAAAAAGAAAGTTTTGAGTTATTTGATGAATACAAAAAGAGGTTTAACAATTTCAAAGTATTAAAAGCTGATTATGAATTCAATTATGCAAAGATTAATAATATGGCGGTAAAAAAATCTGCGGGTGATTATCTTGTATTGCTTAATAATGATATAGAAGTGATTTCCTCAAATTGGTTGGGTATGATGGTGGGCTATGCTATGCAAAAACATATAGGTGCGGTTGGGGCAAAACTTTTGTATCCGGATGGGACTGTCCAGCACGCGGGTGTTGTGCTTGGTCTTGGAGTAGCATCGCATGTGTTTTGTGGTGAAGAAGGTGAAAAGGTGTCTTGGGGTGGGCGTTTGTCGGTGCCATTTGATTATAGCGCTGTGACGGCGGCATGTCTGGTGGTTAGTAAAAAGAAATGGAATGAGGTAGGGGGGATGGAAGAAGAGCTTAAAGTGGCATATAATGATGTTGATTTTAATCTAAAGTTGCTCGAAAAAGGCTACTATAATGTTGTTTTGCCAATGATAAAACTCTATCATTATGAATCTAAATCTAGAGGAAAAGATGATTCTCCAGAGAAAAAGAAACGCTTTGATGATGAGCAAGATTTTATGCGAAAAAAATGGAAAAATAGAATTGAAAACGATGAATTTTACAATCCAAATTATTCAAGAAAAAAATACTATATGTTGGATGAGAAAGATGGGTAAGAAAATTTCTTATATAGTAGAAGATAAAAAGAGTGCACAGTATCGTTATCGATGTATGAATGTGTATCAGGTGTTGGAGGGAAACAATGAGTATAATGTTGAATTGTTATATAAAAAGGATTTGATAGAAGGTAAAGGTTTAATTGAAAGCGATTTAGTCGTAGTGGAAAGACAATCGGCCAAAGATAATACTGTTGTTGAAGTGATAAATGAAGCTAAAAGAAAAAAACCAAAAGTGGTATTTGATTTGGATGATTTAGTGTTTGACTATAAGGATTTGCCAATATTGATGAGAGGAACTGGGAGTCGTAATTTCGTTTATTGGGCTGGGTATATATGGGGGATTAGGCGGATTGCGAAGAGAGTGGATGGGTTTATTTGTACGAATGATTTTTTGGGGAAGAAGCTTGAACGGAGTTTTGGTAAACCTTACAAAGTAATACGAAACTCGTTGAATAAAGAGCAGGTTGAAGTCTCGAATGAGTGTTTGCCAAAGAAAAAACATGACGGATTTGTTGTGGGGTATTTTTCTGGATCGCCGACGCATCGGAAGGATTTTGCTATGGTGGAACCGGAGTTGGTGCGATTCATGGAAAAGCATGAGGATGTGAAGCTGAGAGTGGTTGGTTATATGAAGTTTTCGGATAATATGCAAAATTGGATTAATACGGGGCGAGTAGAGGTGATAGCTCCTGTGGATTATTTGAAGTTGCAACGATTGATTGCAGAGGTGGACGTGAATATTGCTCCGCTCGTGATAAACGATTTTACGAATTGTAAGTCGGAGTTGAAATTCTTTGAAGCAGCGGTGGTGGAGACGACGACGATTGCTTCGCCGACTTATGCGTATAAGAAGGCGATAAAAGATGGAGAAAATGGGTTTTTAGCGAAGCCTGGTGAATGGTATGATAAATTGGAATACTTATATAACCATCCAGATGAAAACCAGAAAATTGCGAAGTGTGCGAAAACGTATGCACTGAAGCATTATTATGGAAAAGAGTTTGTAAAGGAGGTTGAGGAGGCTTATGGCTACTTCGCAAAATAAGAAGGTGTCGGTAGTGGTGCCAAGTTATAACTATGCGAGGTATATTGAGAAGAGGCTTGATTCGATAGTGAGACAGACGTATCCAATATATGAGTTAATTGTGTTGGATGATTGTTCGAGTGATAATAGCGTGGAGGTGATTGAGAGGAAATTAGCAAAAATTAATAAACAGTATCCGGAGATTAAGACGCGAATTGTGAAGAATGAGAAGAACTCGGGGAAAGCGATGCGGCAATGGAAAAAAGGATTTGAGTTAGCGACTGGGGATTATGTATGGATTGCGGAGGCGGATGATTTGTCGAGTCGGAAGTTCTTGACCGAAGTAATGAGGGGGTTTGATGATCCGGATGTTGTGATTTCTTATACTGAGTCGATGATTATTAATAAAATGGGATTAATGGTTGCTCCAAATTTTAGATGGTCGAGAGATAAGGAAAAAAGTGGTCACTATAAGAGAAGCTATATAAAAGATGGAAAAGATGAAATACGAGAGATTATGGCGATTAGGTGTACGATACCGAACGTGTCTAGCGTAGTAATAAAACGAGATAAGAATTATTTGAAGTATTTGGATGAGGCGTTGGAATTTACTCAAGTAGGGGATTGGTATTTTTATGTGAAGATCTTGGAGGGAGGAAAGATTGCGTATAATCGGAAGTCATTGAATAAGTTTAGGGTGCATAGTGGGAGTGTGACTGGAAAGTCGAAGAAGGGGGATAAACATTACAATGAAGTGGAGAAAATGCACGATTATTTTGCTAGGGAGTATGATTTGGGTGATAGCGTGTTAAAAGCTATGAAGAATGAGAGGGAACGAATAAAAGCGAGGTTGCGGTGAATTTAAAATGACGCCTTGGGTTGCTCTAGATTGCTTATGCTTGAGACTTAATGTAGTTTATGGTAAAATTGGGGTAAGATAAGCAGGGAGTTTATATGAAAGGTATTATTTTGGCAGGGGGTTCGGGGACGAGGCTTTACCCGTTGACACTAGGGACATCGAAGCAAATGTTGCCAGTGTATGATAAGCCGATGATTTATTATCCGTTGTCGACGTTGATGTTGGCTGGGATAAGGGATATTTTGATTATTTCGACGCCGGATGATATGCCTAATTTCCAAAGATTGCTTGGGGATGGGAAAGCGATGGGGCTTGATATTTATTATACTGTGCAACCATCACCGGATGGGCTGGCGCAGGCATTTATACTTGGTGAGGATTTTATTGGCGATGATGCGTGTGCGATGGTGCTAGGGGATAATATATTTTATGGTGGTGGGTTTACGAAGACTTTAAATGAAGCGGTGGAAAATGCTGAGAATGGTCGTGCGACGGTGTTTGGCTATCATGTGAATGATCCAGAGAGGTTTGGTGTGGTGGAATTTGATGATAATTGGCATGCAGTATCGATTGAAGAGAAGCCGAAGGAGCCGAAGAGTAATTACGCAGTGACGGGATTATATTTCTATCCGAAGGGCGTGGCCGAGATGGCAAAAAAAGTTGAGCCGTCGGATAGGGGTGAGCTAGAGATTACTACACTTAATGAAATGTATTTGGAGAAAAAGAAGCTAGATGTGCAGTTGCTTAGTCGCGGATTTGCGTGGCTTGATACTGGGACTATGGATTCACTTGCGGATGCATCGGATTTTGTGCGAGTAGTACAAAAACGACAAGGTGTGCAGATTGCGGCTCCTGAGGAGGTGGCGTATAAGAAAGGATGGATTTCTACAGAGGAACTGTTGGAGTCGGCGAGAAAGTATAGGAAATCATCTTATGGTCAGCATTTATACAATGTGGCAGAAGGGAAGATGAAAGACTAATGGGTAATTTTGTTTTTACACCAACCGAGATTGACGATGTGTTTGTAATTGAGCCAAAAGTATTTGGCGATGAGCGTGGGTATTTCATGGAGACGTATAGCGAAAAGGCGTTTCGTGAGGCGGGGCTTGATTATACGTTTGTGCAAGACAATCAGTCGTCGTCACGGAAAGGGGTGCTAAGGGGGCTACATTTTCAGAAAGAACACCCTCAGGCTAAGCTCGTGAGAGTATTGTCGGGTGAAGTGTTTGATGTGGCGGTAGATTTACGTGAGGGGTCACCTACATATGGGAAGTGGGTTGGAGAATTGTTGTCAGCCGAGAATCATAAGCAGTTGATGATACCAAGGGGGTTTGCGCATGGGTTTGTGGTGGTGTCTGAAACGGCTGAGTTTGCATATAAATGTGATGATTTTTATCATCCTGAGGATGAAGGTGGAATTATGTATGATTCTGCGGGTATTGACTGGCCGGAAATTGATGGTGAGCTGATACTATCCGAGAAAGATTTGAAGCATCCAAAGCTAGCTGAGCTTGATTTTAAATTTAAAATATAGGGTAGAGACCTAGAGGAGGTTAATGGAAAAGAAAACAATAATTGTAACTGGTGGAGCGGGGTTTATTGGGTCGAATTTTGTGTATTATATGCTGAAGAAATACCCTAATTACAGGATTGTGTGTTTGGATGCATTGACATATGCGGGGAACATGTCAACGCTGAAAAAAGCAATGGAGAATGAAAACTTTCGCTTTGTAAAAGGCGATATTACGGATGCAGAGTTGGTGGATAAACTGTTCGAGGAGGAGAAGCCTGATATTGTAGTAAATTTTGCGGCAGAGTCGCATGTAGATAGATCGATCGTGAATCCACGAGCGTTTCTTGAGACTAATATTATGGGTCCACAGGTGTTGATGGAGGCTTGTAGAAAACATGGTGTTTTGCGATATCATCAGGTATCTACGGATGAGGTGTATGGTGATTTACCACTTGATAGGCCAGATTTATTCTTTACGGAGACGACGAATTTACATGCGTCATCGCCATATTCGGCATCGAAAGCTTCGGCTGATTTGGTGACGTTGGCATACCATAGGACGTATGGGTTACCGGTGACGATATCGCGGTGTTCGAATAATTATGGACCATATCATTTTCCTGAGAAGATGATTCCTTTGATGATTATTAATGCTTTGCATGATAAAAAGTTACCGGTGTATGGTGATGGGTTGAACGTACGAGATTGGTTGTATGTAGATGATCACTGCAAGGCAATCGATATGATTATTCATGCTGATTGTGTAGGGGAAGTGTATAACGTGGGTGGGCACAATGAAATGGCGAACATTGATATTGTGAAGTTGATTTTGAAAGAGTTGGGCAAGCCAGAGTCACTGATTGAGTTTGTAGAAGATAGGAAGGGGCATGATAGGAGGTATGCGATTGATCCAACGAAGATTAAGACACAACTGGGGTGGGAACCGGAGACAAAGTTTGAGAATGGGATTGTGAAAACAATTAAGTGGTATCTTGATCACAAAGATTGGTGGGAAGAAATCATATCAGGTGATTACCAAGAATATTACGAAAAGATGTATGGAGGTAAATAGATGAAAGTATTGGTGACTGGTACGAGTGGGCAGTTGGGGCATGATGTAATGGGGGAGCTGGCTCGGAGAGGATATGAGGCGGTGGGGGCTGATAGGGCTGAATCTGATGCAGAGTTTGAGCATGTAATACTTGATATTACCGATGCAGATAAGGTGATGGATGTGGTGCGCGAAGTGAAGCCGGATGTGATTGTGCATTGTGCGGCATGGACAAACGTGGATGGAGCAGAAGATCCTGCGAATTTGGAGGTGGTGCGCGCAGTGAATGTGGATGGCACGAGGAATTTGGCACTTGCGGCAAAAGAAATGGACGCGAAGCTAGTGTATATATCGACTGACTACGTGTTTGATGGTACTGGAGAAAGACCATGGGAACCAGATGATAAGAATTACGCCCCGATAAATGTATATGGTCAGTCTAAGCTGGATGGTGAGTTGGAAGTGGCTCGGATTTTGGATAAATACTTTATTGTGCGAATTGCTTGGGTATTTGGGAAGAACGGAAAGAACTTTATAAAAACGATGATTAATGTAGGAAAGACTCATCCTGTGGTGAAGGTGGTAAATGATCAGATCGGGACACCGACTTATACGTATGATTTGGCAAGGTTGTTGGTGGACATGATTGAGACGGATAAATATGGATATTATCATGCGACGAATGAAGGGGGATATATTTCGTGGGCGGACTTTGCCGAGGAGATTTATCGAGTGGCTGGAATGGATGTGAAAGTTGAGCGCGTGTCGACCGAAGAGTATGAGAAGATTGCGGGAAAGACTGTGGCGAAGAGACCATTTAATTCACGGCTTGATAAGTCGAAGTTGGTTGAGGTTGGGTTCGAACCGTTGCCCGAGTGGAAGACGGCGGTGGAACGATATATTAATGCTCTAGAGAATTAGACTTTTCGCTGGTTTTGTAAAGCTTTGTTATTACTCTTGCGATTGGTTTAGGCCAAAAACGACGAAATAATTCATAATCTTCTTTTGTGCGAATGCCTTGTTTGATGATGTCTGTAGTGGTGGTTTCTTGAGAAATGCGATGGCCCATGAGGGGAGTAGGGATGTATGTGAAGGCACCTTTTTGTTTGCTGAGTTTTTCCCATGCGTGCCAATCGACGTTGCATTGGAAGTTAGAACTGAAAATTTTTGATGGGCAGTTTTTGGCGACAAATGTTACAGATGGGCAACATATTGTACAACCAAAGCGGAGTATTTGCCTTTTTGCTAGGGATGATTTGAGTGATTTTTTGAGGCGAATTGGGATGAGGAGAATGCGTTTGATCTTGAGATTGGTGTTAGTGTAGATATTTGTGTTATCGCGGATTTCAAAATAATCAGTGAAGATAATGCTGGAATTTGGATGTTTTTCGTATGCAGTTATTACTTGCTCTGCATAATTATTCTTATAAACATCATCTTGGTGTGCGACGGTGACGAGTGGAGTGACGGCAGAGTGAATGGCAAAGTCGAAATCTCCTCCTATGTTTGTGTGTCGGCCTGTTACGATTTTGATATGATGTTTGTTAGCTATTCTTGAGATGTAGGAATTGGGTGTAGTGGTGGCGATTAATACGCTACTTGATTTTGATTGGTTAAGAATGGATTTGACGCAGTTTTCTAGGAAAGGGCTTTCTTTGTATGCGAGTATGACGAATGTGTGAATATTATTTTTCATCCTTTTTGTCCCTTTTCTTCATAATTGATAATTCTTGAATGAGCTTTGTGATTTGTTGTTGTTGTTTGCTAACCGTTAGTGTGAGAGAGAAACAAAGAACTATTAATAGAGCGATTGTAACAAGGAAGATGAAATTAGAGAGCGTCTCAAAGCCAAGCCAATGAGCTAATGCAGTAAGAGGATTAGGGAAGATGGCGATCAGCGCAAAAATGATAGGTAGTAGTAGCCAAGAGATGGAATTCTTGATGGACATGGAATTGTGTTTGAGAGATGTCATGATAATAATGAATAATATGATAGTTGCTATAGTCATTTCGATTTGGATGTTTGTCATGATGATTTTCTCCTAATG
Source organism: uncultured Candidatus Saccharibacteria bacterium (assembly GCA_947166405.1). Classification (GTDB taxonomy): domain Bacteria; phylum Patescibacteriota; class Saccharimonadia; order Saccharimonadales; family Saccharimonadaceae; genus Nanosyncoccus. Next base: position 18,437 of record CAMVEA010000004.1, on the reverse strand, counting down.
CTGATAATGATTATTGATAATAGGACATTGAGGGCGGCGTAGAGGGTCTTCCAAGAATGAATGCTGGATTTGCCTGCTGTGCGCTTATTCATTTTGACGGGAACCTCTTTGATTCTGAGATTGGAGTATCTTAGGATTTCGAAATTGGAGACTGGCTCTGGATATTCTTGAGGATAGTTATTGGCGAATTTGGCGATTACTTTGGCGTTGGCGGCGCGAAAGCCTGAGGTGGGGTCGTGAATGCGTTTGCCGGAGAAGAGCTTGATGACGTTTGACAGGAAATGGATACCGAGGCGACGAATTTTGGAGGAGCGTAAGTTATTTGATGATTTATTGATGAAGCATGAGCCGATGACGAGGTCTGCTTTATTGTTTTTGATTGGATCGATGAGCTTATCGATGTACGAAACGTCATGTTGACCATCAGCGTCGAATTGGATGGCAATGTCATAGTTGTTTTCAAAAGCGTATTTGTAGCCGGTCTGGACAGCGCCGCCGATTCCTAGATTAAAAATAAGGTCGATATGGTTGTAATTGTTTTTTTCTATGATTGCGTGTGTGTGATCGGATGACCCGTCATTTATAATTATGTAGTCATAATTTGCTTTAGATATGCTTTCGATAGTTTTCTCTATTGAACCTTCTTCGTTATACGCTGGAACAATTAATAACACTTTCATATATTATATATTATAACAGATTATTAGAAACTGTATGGGGTTAGTATGAAATCATAGATTAGAAAACACGATAATATAGCTGGTATTATTAGTATTATAGCGTTGTATACTTTGGGTGAAATATTTGATTTGATTTTTTGAGTTTGGATACAGAATAGTATAGGGAACAGTAATGGCAGGAAGTAGCGGTTCTGTACTCCGTTTATAGTACTGTACCCTACTGGGGTGAAAGAAAGATATAGGGCGTTCCAAATTAGCAAGATAATAATGAGAGTTGCAAGTAGCGTTGCGATACGTTTTTGTTTGCTTAATGTGTTTCGTGCGTTATCGGTTAGGCAAGCAAATATGATGAGGATGAATAGAATGATTGAGGTATTGGAATAACTGTCTAGGGGACCCATATAGGCAAAATTTGAGTATGTATATGAGGTGAATAATTTGGGTAGAAATTCTGTAAAAACGGTGTTTTTTAGCATTATTAGATAATCAATTGGGTGTGTTATTATTGAAACGAGCTGTCTAGTGACCGATGTGTCGCCACCTCGTGAATCGTCATATGAGCCACCAATGGCAGGTAGGGCCATTGTGCTTAGCAGTATGAAGAATAATACTAGAGAGCCTATTTTGATGATTCGCGAGTGTTTTGCCGTCTTGAACTTGGCCTTGGGAATTAGAAATACTAGAAGGAGGAAGGGGGCGTATACGGCTTTAGCGAGACATGCGAAGGAAATTGATGTTGCCATGATGATAATACTTTTGCGATCGAGGGTGGCTTTTTTGTCTAAAAAGATGTTAAACAGTTTTACTAAGAAAACTGTTAGTCCGGCAAAAACAACGGGGTCGTAGGAATATTGGCAGGCTAAGAAGAGGTTTGTGGGTAGTAAAGCAATTATGGCTAGAAGGCGTTTGCCTGAAAAGAGGGTTTTGATAGCGTAGCTCATGAGTACGATATAGCAAATGAGATTGAGTATCTTGCCGGCCATAAAGCAGACATTAAATGGAAGAGAGAAGAGTTTTGCGGTGTGATAGCCAATAATCATCGGGAGGTATGGGATGCGGCTATAGTTTCTAAGACGGCCGAGACTTTTTTCATAGTTTGGATTGATGTCGGAGTCAATGTAATCGTTTTGAATTGCTTGCTCTTCTGAGGAGTTGATGGCATCGCGTCCGACGCTATTTGCGATATCGGTATCTGTATAATTATATTCTCCATTGCTGTAGGAGATTTTTCCTCCAAAGCAATCAACTACTCTTTGAAAATGGGTCTGATCATCCCACGAATAAAAGACGCCGATTGGTTGTGATATTAAGAACATTAGTCCAATGATGGAGGCGAAGGTGGCAAAATAAATATGGATTTTTTCGGTCTTAAATCCGGAGCGAAAGAAGAATAACGCGCAACATATTAGAATTAAGAATAGGAAAATAAACATTGCCCGACGGAGATTAAAGTGAAAGCTGTTGTCGATTGTGATGTTATTGATTTTGAGGTTTTTGCCATCTTCAAATTCGATTGCGATTGTTGAAATGTCTTTATCGATATTGGTAATTAGTTTATTGAATGTGCTTTCTAGTCTGTCTGTAATGGTGTCATCAGTTTGGCTATTGTATAAATCATTATATGTGTAGGAAATAGAATAATTGGTGTCGTTATTGGCTTCGTAATCGATGATGAGCTTGCGTATGTAATGATCTTTGACATCTAGGTTGAGTATGATTTTTTTGTCGTTTCTTTTCTTTTCAAATGGAACAGATTGAATTGATTGCTCCGAATCGGATAGGGTTAGGGTTTTATAATTATAATAAAAGCATTCAATTAGAACACTAATTATAAGACATGATATTATGCTGATTATGCCCAAGATTATCTTTTTCTTGTGCGGTCTTAGACTATGTTTATCTATTTTTGCTCGTTCCATAAGTTATTGTAGGCTTCGGCAACCTCTTTGGGGTTCCCGTTTAGTTTTATTCTGCCATTCTCGATGAGAATAGCGCGATCACAATATTTGATGACGTTGTCCATGTTATGAGTGACTAAAATGACTGTTTGTTGGCCTTTGATTGATGCAAAATAGTCGGAACATTTTTTTTGAAAAGCTGCATCACCAACGGCGAGAACTTCATCGAGAAGTAGTACATCGCCTTTTGCGCGAATAGCGATAGAAAAAGCGAGACGAACTTGCATGCCAGATGAATAGTTTTTGAGCTTCTGATCCATAAAAGGGCGTAGCTCGGCGAAATCAACTATTTTATCATACATGGCGTCCATTTCTTTGTTGCTGAAGCCTAGCAAAGCTCCATTTAAGTAGATATTCTCTCGACCTGAAAGATCGGGATTAAAACCGACACCGAGTTCGATGAAGGGAATGAGTGTGCCATTGATCTCGACAGAGCCTTTTTCTGGGAAGTAGATTTTAGCGAGTGTTTTGAGAAGCGTAGATTTGCCAGAGCCATTGCGACCTACGATACCGATAAATTCGTTGCGATGAATATCAAAACTGATGCCGTTTAAGACTTTGAGTTCTTTGTAGCCTTTAATTCCTTTGAAACGATTGAGGATTGCTTGTTTGAGTCCCCAAGCACGTTCGGTGGGGAGTTTGAAGCTTTTGTGGACATTTTTAACAGATATTACTATTGGCTCATTATTGTGTGGAGTGTTGATATCTGTGGTGTTTGGTTGATTTGTCATTAGATTTCCTCTGCAAATTTTTTAGATTTCTTGCGAAAATACCATGAACCCCATACTAGCATGATTATTACAATACAGATGGGTATGAATTTGAAAATAAGTTCACTTTCGCTTAAGTAATTCCATGAGGTGTCTGTTTTGGTGGTTGCCATGCAGTAGCGAGCGTCTTGTATGACTTGGGCGATAGGGTTAAGGAGGAGGACTTTGGCGGCAGTTGTGTTTGTCTCTGCGATCATGGAAATAGGATAAATAATTGGAATGGCATAGAATAAAGCTTGCATAAGGACATCCCAGATAGATGTAATATCGCGGTATTTGACATTGATGGCTCCTAAGAGAAAAGAGATTCCGAGAGAGAGCATGTAGAGTTCAAAGAGGACAATTGGGACAATGAGCCAGGTCCAGGTCGGCGTGATGCCGTCGATGAGGGCGAAAATAATTATAACGATAAAGTTGATGAGTAGGTTTATGACGGCGGTTAGGGTTGCAGAGACTACAACTATGTATTTTGGGAAACAGACTTTGCGGAGGAGTTCGCCTCGATTGACAATTGCTTGAATGCCTTGTGAAGTGCATTCGGAGAAGAAGCTCCAAATAGTAGTACCTATAAGAAGGTAAACTGGGTAATGTGGAATATCGTTTCCAAATTTTAGTAATTGGCCGAATACTAGATAGAGTATTGCAAACATCATGAGCGGACGGAGTAAGGCCCAGAGATAACCGAGAATGGAGCCTTGATAACGAAGCTTGAAATCAGTCTTGGTTAGTTCTTTTAGTAGAACTCGGTTGTTCTTATATAAGAAATTTGGTATTGCCATTGTTTAATTATAGCATAATTTGATATAATCATGTATAGAATGAAACGTGGTCGCTTGAATAAGAATATGAAGTACTGGTTGGGTGTGACGGGAATTCTTTTGGCGATTATTATATCTTTGGTCTCATTTTTTGTTTATTTTCATTTTGGTCTTAGGGGTGTAAGTATTGTGTTTGATAAAAAAAGTGGCTTTTATGATGATTCGATTGACGTGAACATAGGTATTGAAGGTTTTTCAATTAATTCTCCTGTGTTTATTAAGTATAATATGAATGGTAATGTTTTAAATACGGAAGGTGAAGATTATAATGGTGCAATTAGGTTAGAAGTTCCGGAGACAGCATATGATCTATATACTTTGTCAGCTATGGCTTGTGACAATGATGGAAACTGCACTGAGCCTGTAGTTAAGAGCTATGTCCTTGGCCATAACATAGATGAAGATGCTACATTGAAGATTATTAATGTTAATTGTTCGCAAAATGATTTGGATGATTATTATACTGGAATTATGGTTGGAGGGGCGACTTATGATATGTATAGAGATTTAACTGAGGAAGGGGAATATGTATTGGGAAACTATAATAATCGGGGTAAAAAATGGATGAGAGATGCTTATATAACAATGTTTGATACGGATGGCGCTTCTTTGATTGACCAATATGGGTATTTGGGGGTTTCTGGGTGGACGTCTTCTGCGTATTCTACAAAATCTTTGAAGGTGTCGATGTATATTGAAGATGGTGAAAACTTTCGAGAAGAAACTTTTAAATTGCGTTCTGGGAGTCAAGATCAGTTTAGCGGTAATATAAGATCAAGTCTTGTAAGTAGATTAGCTGAAGAGAGTGGGTTTGAAGGTGGAGTGAGTACTGAGCGAGTTGTGGTGTTTTTGAATGGAGAGTTCTATGGTATTTTTGATATGCAAGATACTTTCTCGGAGGTTAACATGCAAAGAAAGTATGGAATAGAAAAGAAAAAGAATATCAGGAAATATAAGAGTGCTGAAAAATTTGTTTTTGAAGCAATGGGAATTGAAAATGACTTGTGGATGAATCTAGATAGCGTTGAGGGGCGTAGGCGTTTGGAGGAAGAGATAGATATGGATAATTTTTTGAAGTATTATGCTATTCAGATATTAGTAAATAATACGGATTGGCCGACAAATAATTATGGTGCGTGGCGATATGAAGGAAAAGATGAAGGAAATAATAAATATACTGACGGCAGAGCAAGGTTTTTGTTGTATGATATGGATATAACATATTATTCTGATGAGAACATACAATGGTTTGAAGGAATCAATGAAGATGCTTTTATATCTATAATGGAGAATAAATATGGCGGAAGAGATTCGGTTTTTCCTAAGGTGATGGAGACGGAGTATTATAGAAATAGGTTTATTGAAATTATGCGGGAGTTGATTAACGGGCCATTTAGGACGGAAAATGTGCTTAAGATTATTGATGAGGAAGAGGCGAAGATTGATCATCAAGTAGAGTTATGGTCTACTCCAGAAGAGTATGAAGAATGGAAGCAATGGATTGAGATTATGAGGAATGATGCGGCGACTCGGGAGCAAGAGGTAAGGAATGATATACTTGAGTATTTTGATGTGGTTTTGTAGGTGTTTTTGTAAAAATCTTTGCATTAATGGATGATTATTGGTCGGTGGTCGTATGCTTTGGCTGGATAGGCTTGGGCTCTCCGAAGACGAATTTATCATAAAACAGATAGTTAATGGTCATAGTAATGACGGAGGTAAAAACAAATGTGCCGGTGGCTTGAATGAATGAATAGTCGAATGGTAGATGGATTGCTGCAGAAATATTGTAAGCAAATTCGTAGATTGGGGTTATAAGACTGAACACTTGTATAAGAAAGGGACCGATTAATTGGGCGGTAATGATATTCCAGATGAAGAATTTTACTTTAGCAATTATGGTAATGTTTTTCTTCTTCCAGGTTATATGAGAATGGAGGATAAAAGCTAGTATTGTAGTAAAGGTGTTGGCAATGAGGGATGAAAGCCAGAGATTTTTAGGGTTATCGATAAAACTGGCGATGATTATATAAAGGCCGTAGTTAAAAACTGATAAGATGATGCCAACAATGAGATAACGATTGGTTTTTTTGGAAATGAATTGTTCTTTGTGAGAAGAGGAGGTTTGATGATTCTTTTTCATAGTATTATTCTATCATATGCAATGGACAAAAGCGAAGAAAAGGTGTATAATATAAGGGTTTAAGCGGAAGAAATATACATGAATGCAGAGGAGAGGGAAAAAGAAGTGCAGGGGGAGATTTTTGGTAATGAAAACGTAATTAGAGTGAGGGGGGCGAGGCAGAATAATTTGCAGAATTTGGATGTAGATATTCCGCGGGATAAGTTGGTGATTATTACTGGCTTGTCAGGGTCGGGAAAGTCATCGCTTGCTTTTGACACGGTGTATGCGGAAGGGCAGAGGCGATATGTGGAGTCGTTGTCGTCATATGCGAGGATGTTCCTTGGGATTATGGATAAGCCGGATGTGGATTCGATTACGGGTCTGTCTCCTGCAATTTCGATAGATCAGAAATCAACATCACGGAACCCGCGTTCGACAGTGGCGACGGTGACGGAGGTGTATGATTATTTGAGATTGTTGTTTGCACGAGTGGGGGTGCCGCATTGTCCGATTTGTAAAAGACAGGTGTCGAGGAGATCGGTAGAGGATATTGTGAATGAAGTGATGAAGCTGCCGCTTGGCTCGAAGTGTATGTGCTTGGCGCCGATTGTGTCGGCAAAGAAAGGGGAATTTGCGCATATACCAGAACAGTATATTGCTAAGGGCTTCTCGCGGGTAAGAGTGGATGGAATTATATATGCACTCGATGAGTTTCCGGATTTGAACAAGAATGAGAGGCATAATATTGAGATAGTGGTGGATAGGTTTGTGCTGTCGCCTGAAATGCATGCACGGATATCGGGTTCGATAGAGCAGGCGCTCGAGATGGGGCAGGGGCTGATGCAACTGCTTAGGGTGACGGACAATGCTACGGCAGTGGGAGAGAATCGGATTTCATCTGAGAACTCGGAAGTGCTGACTTATTCGCAACGGTATGCTTGTCCGGAGCATCCAGATGAATTGATACCGGAGCTCTCGCCGAGATTGTTTTCGTTTAATGCGCCAGAGGGGGCTTGTCCGGTGTGTACGGGGCTTGGGACGAGGATGGAAATTGATCCTGGACTAGTGTTTAATAAGAATTTGACGATTGCGGAAGGAGGAATTCGGCCATTTAATAGGGTAGGGCAGGAATCGTGGTGGCTGAAGCGATTGATGGCAGTGGGGGTGAAGCATAATTTTAATGTGTACACGCCGATAGGGGAGTTGTCTGAGGATGTGCGGCATATGATTCTGTACGGAACAGGCGATGAAAAGTATGAAATGAAGATTAGCGGGTCGGGGCGATTTGCGGATGGAACAGTGTATGAGACGACTTATGAGGGGGTGATACCGATGCTGGAGAGGCGATATCATGATCCGAAGGTGAGTGAGTTTACGAAACACGATATCGAGAGGTTTATGAGGGTGAGGCAGTGTCAGGAGTGTCATGGTGCGAGGCTCAAGCCGGCAGTGCTTGCGGTGACGGTGCATGATTTGAATATCGTAGATATGTGTAACCTCGATGTGGATGCGACGCTCGAGGTGTTGTCGCAGGATTTGGGATTCTCGGAGGCGGACATGTTGATTGCTGGGCCAATATTAAAAGAGATTCGTGAACGGGTGAAGTTTATGCAAGATGTGGGACTAGGGTATTTGGAGCTGGGGCGAGCGGCTAATACTCTGAGTGGTGGTGAGGCGCAGAGGATACGGCTCGCGACGCAAATTGGGTCGGGACTCACTGGGGTGTTGTATGTTCTAGATGAGCCGTCGATTGGGTTACATCAGAGGGATAATGATAAGCTGATTGCAACTTTGAAGCATCTCCGGGATTTGAAGAACACAGTGTTGGTAGTGGAACATGATGAGGATACGATGTTGGCTTCGGATTATATTATTGATATTGGACCTGGCGCAGGGTCAAGAGGTGGGCGATTAGTGGCTTCGGGTACGCCAGAAGAAGTAATGGCGAATCCTGATTCTGTGACGGGGAAGTATTTGTCGGGGGAGATGACTATTCCGGTGCCCAAAAAACGGCGGAAGGCGAAGCGAGGACAAGAGTTGGTAGTAGTGGGTGCGAGAGAGAATAACTTGAAGAATATTGATGTGCATTTTCCGCTGGGGGTGATGACGGTGGTGTCGGGTGTATCAGGGTCGGGTAAGTCGACTTTAGTAAACTCGATATTGGCAAATGAGCTATCGGCAAGATTAAATCGGGCACAGACGGTGTCGGGGACGCATGAGAGAATTGATGGAATTGAGAATTTGAATAAGGTGATTGTGATTGATCAATCGCCGATTGGACGGACACCGAGGTCGAATCCGGCGACGTATACTGGGGTATTTACGGCGATACGGGAACTATTCGCAGGGCAGCCAGAAGCGGAATTGCGTGGTTATAAGGCCGGAAGGTTTTCTTTCAATGTGAAAGGTGGGAGATGCGAACATTGTCAGGGGGATGGGGTGAATAAAATAGAGATGCATTTCTTGCCTGATGTGTATGTGACGTGTCCTAAATGTCATGGGCGACGATATAATGCAGAGGCGCTTGAGGTAAAATACAAGGGGAAGGATATATCACAGGTGCTAGAGATGACGATTGACGAAGCGGTGGAATTCTTTGGATCGATACCGGCGATTGTGGGGAAGCTGAAGACTATTCAAGAGGTGGGGTTGGGATACATTCGGTTGGGCCAGCCGGCAACGACTTTCTCGGGAGGTGAGGCGCAGAGAATTAAGCTTGCGACTGAGCTTGCGCGGCGGTCTACTGGTAAGACTTTGTATATTCTTGATGAGCCGACAACGGGGTTGCATTCGGACGATGTGAAGAGACTACTTACGATACTGAGTCGGTTGGTGGACGGGGGAAATACGATGATTATTATTGAACATAATTTGCATGTGATTAAGTCGGCTGACTGGGTGATTGATATGGGGCCGGAGGGGGGAATTAAAGGTGGTCAGGTGGTGGCGGAAGGGACGCCGGAGGAGCTAGCGAGGTCAGCCAAGACACCAACTGGGGAGTATTTGAGGAAGTATCTATAAGACTTTTGTTCTTCTGGGCGGGTCCTGTTGGAGCCTTTCTGTTCATTTTCTGGGCGGGTCCTGCCGGACTTTCCTCCCCCAAAATTTTTGCTTCGCAAAACATTTTGGGGGTCCCCCTCCAAGTCCGTCACCCGCCCATGGATGATACACATTAGTCCAGAGTAACCACAGCCAAAAAAATACAGCGAAAAAACCACTTGCATGATGGGAGCTGTGATATAATAATGGTAATGAATAAAACCATTCAAGTTTTCTGATAGCATAGTATAAGGAGGTAAATTAATGTTAAAAGCTAAAACTAAAAGGTTAAATAGTGACTATATATTATATATAGGCGTACTAAGCCTAATTGGACTAACCGTACTTAGTGGAACAGTAGTATCATCCATTAGAGTCAATGCAGAGGATAATGATACTACTGTATCTACCGCTTCAGTTACTGTGGCGGCATCGTGTTCTATGACGGCTACACTAGATACTCCACACAATGCGACTCTTGCTAATGGTATATATTCTGGTGGGACAGAAGATTATGCTGATGGTATCGGTAAGACCACCATCGCTACCTTCTGTAATGATAACAGTGGCTATGCTATCTACGCCATAGGCTACACTGGTGATAGTTATACTGGCGAGGACCATACTAAACTCATTGGGCAGTCTGTAGGTGAGAAGATTGCCACAGGTACTGCTACTAGTGGCGGTACATCCAACTGGGCAATGAAACTTACCAAAGTCACAGATTCTGCCCAGAGTTATAACCCAGCCAACCTCAGCATAGAAAACGGTTATGATGATTACAACGTCATCCCAGACACCTACACCAAAGTAGCCAATTATACATCTACTACCGATATGACACTAGGTTCAGTACTATCTACCACTTACGCAGCCTATATCTCGGGTACTCAAGTAGCGGATACTTATGTTGGTAAAGTTAAATATACGTTAGTACATCCTAATACTGAAATCCCACTTCATCCTGAAACTACCACGACTGGTAAAATCCATTACTGGCCAAATGGTAGCGCAGTAGTGGGTACTATGGGCGAACAAAATGTATCCTCCTCAGTCACATTACTTGCCAGTAATTATAGTCGCAATGGCTATGGCTTTGCAGGATGGAGCGATGCTTTTGATTATGCTACGAATCCCAACGCTCATTTCTACGGTCCAAATGAAACCATCACACTAAACACTGCCGATTACACTGGCACTAACCCAGGTCTCTCCCTCTACGCTGTATGGGTTAAATCTCAAGGTAACCTCCAAGACTCAGACAAAGTAGCAAGTGTCTGTAACTCCCTCACCACAGCTCCAATAGACGGCACTGCTAACCTCTCTTCCGTCTCCGCCCTTACTGATCAGCGTGACAACAACACCTATGCCATCGCCAAGCTTGCAGATGGTAAATGCTGGATGATTGAGAATATGCGCCTAGACAACACCGCCACTGGCAATTCTGACGGCTTACTCGCCCAAGGCTACGGCGGTCAGTTTGCAGGGCTAGCTAGTCCTGAATCCCCATGGGCTAATAACATTACAACTGCCAATAGTCTATATAGCACCGATGGTGCAGACAATACAATAAACATCGGCACTAGCAATGCAGGTTATATATTCCCACGCTATAACAACCAAAATACATCCGATAGAGCCTCTGCTCCTGCTACAGGTGTCAATACATACAGCTACGGTAACTACTACACTTGGGCTTCAGCTATTGCTGACACTACAAACTATACCAGTGGCGACCACAATACTACCTCAATCTGCCCAGCTAGTTGGCATCTACCGAAGGGTGGTAATAAATCCAATGAAGCTAACAATGAATTCTGGTCACTTATCGTTACTGGTATTAATGGTGGCACTAATCCAGCCAACTACGAAAGCAGCACCCAGCCATACTACACAGGCACTCCAGAAGGAAGTGACGCTTCAAATAAACTTAGAGCTTATCCTAACAACTTCGTCTATTCCGGCTACGTCGTCGGTGGTTCGGTGAACGGTCGTGGCTCCCACGGGTACTACTGGTCGTCTACGGCGAGCAGTTCTTACCTCGCCTACTACCTGCTCTTCTACAATAGCTACGTCAGCCCTGGTACGCACGACAGCTACAAGTATCTCGGGTGGACTATTCGCTGCGTTGCTTCTGGCGCGTAGGTTCTATAGTTTTGTGCCGTTCCAGAGCCCTAATTGGCAAAGAATTCTCTAGTCAGGGAATAAAGGAAAATCGTCTGATGGGCGATTTTTCTTATTTATAGAAAATGGGATAGTCGGGTTGATATTTGCTATCATTGGAATAACTATTTACAAACAAAAAGTGTAAGCGATGTAGTGAGTTAGTGAAAAAGTGTCCATTTTTTAAAATAGTTATGTTAAAATAGTAGTATGAAAGGTATACAATATAACTATATAGAGAATAATACAAATATTAAAACAGAACTCATAATAGCTGGTGGTATGGTTGCAGTAACATTGATTTCTGTAGCTGTTTTGTCTTCTGTGAGAGTAAATGCAGATACTGATACAGTAGATGAAGTTAGTATTACAGTCCCCAGTGCCTGTACTATGAGCGGTAATATTGCTACAGGTAATGAACATACAGCATCAATTACTCCAAATACCTATCAGAATAATATCGGCAAGACCACTATTACGGCTTATTGCAATGACTCAGGTGGTTATGCCATCTATGCTATTGGCTACACCGGAGATCAGTACACTGGTGATGACCATACTAAACTCATCGGCACCAATACCAACCAGAAGATAAGTACCGGTACAGCCAAGACTGGTACCAGCCAATGGGCAATGCGTATAACTCCAGTCACGGGTACCTATGCTCCTACAATTGAAAACAATTACGACAGTGAAGACTATCACATAGTACCAGACACTTATGAAAAGGTAGCAACTTATGGCAACACTACAGACGCCGAAGGAGGAACTGGTAGTAGTATTGAGACCACTTATGCCGCCTACATCAGTGGCACTCAAGCTGCAGATACTTACACTGGTAAAGTGAAATACACGCTAGTACATCCATCTACAAAACCTGCTCCAATAACGCCACAATCTACAGAAACTGGTAAGATTCGCTACTTTGCTAATGTACTAGACTACCAAGGCACTATGGCTGACCAAGACATTGCATCAGAAGTCACCCTCCTTCCATCCAACTTCAGCCGCACTGGCTATGGCTTCGCTGGATGGAGTGATAAATTTGACTATGCCACGAATCCTGAGGCTAAGTTCTATGGCCCAAATGAAACCATCACATTAAACACTGCCGACTACACTGGCACCAACCCAGGCCTCTCGCTCTACGCTGTATGGGTTAAGAGCCAAGGTAATCTCCAAGACTCAGCCAAAGTCTCTACTGTCTGTAACTCTCTCACCGCCGCCCCAATAGATGGCACTGCTAACCTCTCTTCCGTCTCCGCCCTCACCGACCAGCGTGACAACAACACCTATGCCATTGCTAAGCTTGCAGATGGTAAATGCTGGATGATTGAAAATATGCGCCTAGACAACACCGCCACAGGCAATTCTGACGGCTCACTCGCCCAAGGCTACGGCGGTCAGTTTGCAGGGCTAGCTAATCCTGAGTCCCCATGGGCTAATAACATTACAACTGCCAATAGTCTATATAGCACCGATGGTGCAGACGATACAATAAACATCGGCACTAGCAATGCAGGTTATAGATTCCCACGCTATAACAACCAAAATACATCCGATAGAGCCTCTGCTCCTGCTACAGGCGCCAATACATACAGCTACGGTAACTACTACACTTGGGCTGCTGCTAATGCAGATACTACACACTATACCAGTGGAGATCACAACACTACATCCATCTGCCCTACTGGCTGGCAAATACCACTAGGTAACACTAGCATAGGCGATATAGAACAAGGAGAAAGTGATACAACTAACAAAGTCGGTGGATTCTCATACTTAGACCGTAAAATGGGTGGCACTGGCCAAACTCAATCCACTGCAGCCGACTCATTACGATGGCGTAAGTATCCAGTTAACTTCGTCTATTCCGGCTACGTCTACAGTGGTTCGGTGAACTATCGTGGCTCCCGCGGGCGCTACTGGTCGTCTACGGCGAGCAGTTCCTTCAACGCCTACAACCTGAACTTCTACAATAGCAGCGTCTACCCTGGTACGAGCGGCAGCAGCAAGTATAGCGGGTGGGCTATTCGCTGCGTTGCCTCTGGCGCGTAGGCTCTATAGTTTTGTGCCGTTCCAGAGCCCTAATTGGCAAAGAATTCTCTAGTCAGGGAATAAAGGAAAATCGTCTGATGGGCGATTTTCGGTGCTAATATTCCTGCAATATTCCTGAAATATTCCCTTATATTCCCCAGGGAATATGTTTTCACCTCTGTACGAAAAGTTTGGGAATATGGGAATGCTATTTGGGAATATTATTCAAATAGTGGGGAATATTAAGGACTTGAACGAGCAAGATGATGTATTATATTTACCGATTTATATGGCGGGACTGTTGTAGATTGTGTGGTGGTTTGTCGGGTTATAATCCGATAAAGTATGGACAAATGGGAGGTTTGTCGGGTTATAATCCGATAAAGTATGGAGAAATGGGAGGTTTGTCGGGTTATAACCCGACAAACTATTGACATAAGGGAGATATTTGATATAATGGATGAAAAGGAGAAAACAATATGATAAAGCGACCATTGTACCTCAAACAGATAGAGCCATTTATAGATAAACCGGTGGTGAAGATTTTGGTGGGGATTCGCCGGGCTGGGAAATCATCGATTTTGACGCAGGTGAGAGATATTTTGGAGGAGCGAGGAGCGGAAGAGTCACAAATTATTACAGTGAATTTTGAATCTTTGGAGTATTCTAAGATACGGTCGCGTGAAGAGATGATTGATTTGATGCGAGACTTGACTGGGGGCGATGGGCGATACTACGTGTTGTTGGATGAAGTACAGTTGGTGGATGGTTGGGATGAAGTGGTAAATGGTTTGCTAGCAGATGGCAAGAGCGATGTTTATATTACGGGAAGCAATTCGAAGCTATTATCGACCGAATTATCTACATATTTGACGGGACGCTATGTGGAGATACGAGTATATCCGCTGAGTTTTACAGAAGCGCTGGAGTTTAAGGAAGCGAGAGGACTGGAATTAGGTGATTTGGGGGCGGAATTTGACGAATATATATGGAAGGGTGGGTTTCCGATTTTGCATGCTTTTGATTATAGCTTGGAGGATGGCGATAAAATTGTGGAAGATATCTATGCTTCGATTATTTACCGCGATTTGATTGAGCGTAAGGGGATAAGAAATACAGAGCTTCTAGCTAGGGTGATTAGGTTTTTGTTTGATAATGTGGGGAATGTGTTTTCGGCGAAGTCGGTGGCGGATTATTTTAAGAGTGAGCTTCGCAAGGTGGATGTGGAGACGGTTTATAAATTTATTGAATTGTTGAAAGAGGTGTTTGTAGTGTATGAGGTGAAGCGATATGATGTGCGGGGGAAGGCACAACTCAAAACTCAAGAGAAGTATTACCTGGGGGATGTGGGGTTATTATACGCTTTGAATGGGCGGAAGGATAGTTATAGGAATGGAGTACTAGAAAACATCGTATATTTGGAACTAATTTCGAAGGGCTATGATGTGCATATCGGCAAAAACGACGATAAAGAGATTGATTTTGTAGTGGAGAAGAAGGGGCAGAAGATGTATCTGCAGGTGGCTTTGGGGATTTCTAGTGCGGAAACTAGAGCGAGAGAGTTTGGAGCTTTTGGTGGGATTGCTGATAACTACCCAAAGTATGTATTGACTTTGGAACAGGGGAACGGTGATGAGGAAAATGGGGTGGTGAAGAAGTATTTGCCAGAATTTTTGAGAGAATTAAAAAAGGAGGATAGATGAGAACATTGATTAAGAATGGGGAAGTGCTGGTGATGGAGGGGGAGGATTTTGCGGTGGTTCTTCGCGATGTGGTGGTGGAGGATAAATATATTTGCGAGGTTTTGAAGCCTGGTGAAGTTAGGGATGAAGAGTTTGACAAAGTGATTGATGCGACGGATAAGTTGGTGATGCCGGGGCTGATTAATGCGCATACGCATGCGTATATGAGTATTTTTAGGAATTATGCAGATGATCTGGAGTTTTTTGATTGGCTGCATAAGGTTGAGAAGGTAGAGGATGAGATGACGGAGGAGGATTGCTATTGGGCGTCGCTACTTTCGATTATCGAGATGATGAAAACTGGGACGACGTGTTTTGTGGATATGTGTATGCGGAGTGGTAGGGCTGTGGCTGGTCCTGAGGGGGCGGTGTCGGGGGCAGTGAATGATAGCGGAATGAGAGCTTATATTGGTAGAGGTCTGGTGGAGGAAGCAGAAACGCCTGGGGCGCAGAGGCGGCTAAATGAGTTTTTGGCGGATATGGAATCTTATGCTGGAAATGACAGGGTGAAGTTTATCTTGGCGCCGCATGCGCCGTATTCTGCGCCGATGAGTTTGTTGAAGTTGGTAAGAGGAGTGGGGCTGGAGCGTGGGATACCTGCGACGATACATATTGCCGAGAGCGATGCGGAGGTTGAGGGGATTCGGCGTGACTTCGGGATGTCACCGGTGGAGTATGTGGCGGAGACTGGATTGTTTGATTTACCGGTGGTGGCTGCACATTTAGTGAAGGCGACAGATTCGGACATTGAGATTTTACGGGAAAAAGGGGTGAGTGTGGCAATTAATCCGCGGAGTAATATGAAGCTTGGGAATGGGTTTGCGCCGGTAGATAAAATGTTGGCGGCCGGGGTGAACCTTTGTCTAGGGACAGATGGCGATGGTAGTAATAATACGCAGAATCTATTTCAGGAGATGAATTTTGCGAGTTTAGTGTACAAGGGTAATACGGGACGGGCGAAGTGTGTGGATGCGGAGGACGTGGTGAGGTTTGCGACGATTGGCGGGGCGAAAGCTCTCGGAATGGAGGGGTTGCTTGGGGTCGTTGCTAAGGGAGCGTTGGCGGATTTGATTTTGATTGATTTGACAGAGCCGGAGTTTGTGCCGAGGAACAATTTGGTGAGTGCATTGTGCTATAGTGCGAATGGGTCGGAGGTGACGACAATGATGGTGAATGGTGAAGTGGTGATGGAAGATAGGAAGATATTGACGTTTGATGAGGAGGAAGTGTATGAGAGATGTAATGCGATGGCGAAGAGGCTGGGGATGGAAGTGGGATTATGAGTTGGAAAAATGATCAGGTGACGAGTGGGGAGACGGCGAAGATACTTGAACTTGCGAGGGGTGCATTGGGCGTAGAGGGGGATTTTGTGGAATTGGGGTGTTATAGGGGAGATACGTCGCTGTTGCTGGCGGAGGTTTTGAGGGATTATAATAGGGGTGGAGCTGTGGAAAACTATGTGGAAAAGTCTGTGGATGAATCTGTGAAAAAGCTGGGCAAAAATGGTGGAAATGATGTGGAAGAGGGGATTAGTGGAAATAATCGGAAAAGGCTGTGGATATATGATTCATTTGAAGGGTTACCAGAGAAGAGTGAGGTGGATGAGTCGGTATTGGGGTTGGCTTTTAGGGGTGGGGAATTGGCGGTGACGAAGCGAGAAGTGAAAGAGAGATTCTTGCGGGCTGGATTACCAGTGCCTGTGATTAAAAAGGGGTGGTTTGCTGATTTGTCGGAGGAGGATTTGCCGGAGCGGATTGCGTTTGCGTTTCTTGATGGGGATTTTTATGAATCGATTAAGGATTCGCTGAGGCTGGTAGTGCCGAGGATGGCTCTTGGTGGAGTAGTGGTGGTACATGATTATAGTAATCCGGCGCTACCTGGAGTGAGGAAAGCGGTGGATGAGTGGGGCGATCTGGATAATAGAGGTTTTAGATTAGTTTGTCTTTAGTGATTTGAAGAATAATTAGCACTCGGGGGTTGCAAGTGCTAATTTTTGTGATATAATGGAGGGTAGAAAAGGAGAAAAGCGTAGTGCGTATCGGGTGTGGATGCGTGAGCGCAGAAAAGGAGAAAAAACTATGTCACTAAAACCATTAAAAGATAGAGTAGTGGCGGTAGTAGAAAAGCCGCTTGAAAAAACAAAATCTGGAATATTGCTCGGAGAAGCGAAGGAAAAACCAGCATACGCTGTAGTCGAATCAGTTGGTCCAGAGGTAAAATCGGTAAAGAAGGGGGATAAGATTGTATATAAAGAGTATTCTACGACTGAGATAAAAGTGGATGAGACGGATTATATTATCTTGAAGGAAGAGGACATACTGGCAACTTTGTAGAATTGTGGAAAACTTGTGGAAAAGTATGCATTTATATAGGGGTGGGACTAAGAATTATTAAGATTAAAAATAATGTGGACGTTTGCTCTAAATGAGCGGAGTTTACGAAAAAAGGAGTAAAACATGGCAAAGAAAATATACTACGAAGCAGAGGCGCGAGAGAAAGTGCTATCTGGGGCAAAGCAGCTGTATGATGCAGTGAAAGTGACATTTGGTCCGAAGGGTAAGAATGTTGTAATTGAAAAAGAATATGGTGCACCGGTGATAACTCATGATGGTGTAACAGTGGCAGAAGCCGTAGAATTGCCTAATAAGGAAGATTCGCTTGGTGAGGCCGTGGGTGCTAAGTTGATCAAGACTGCGGCGCAGAAGTTGAACAAGGCGGCTGGTGATGGTACAACTACGGTAACTGTACTAACTTATAATATTTTGAGCGAAGCAAATAAGCTGATTGCAGCAGGGGTGAATCCGATGGAGCTTCGACGTGGTATTGAAAAGGCTGGAACTGAGATAGTAGCTGAGATTGATAAGTCGGCAGAGCAGATTGAAGGGAAATCGAATAAGGTTGCGGAGGTCGCGACGATTTCTGCAGGTGATGCCGAGATTGGCGAATTGATTGCGGAGGTTATCTCAAAGATTGGTAAGGATGGTGTTGTGACGGTGGAAGCTGGGCAAGGGCTTGAGATGGAACAGGAAATCGTAGAAGGTTTCTCATATGATAAGGGGTACTCTTCGCCATTCTTTGTAACTGATGTGAATCGTCAAGAGGCAG
>CAMVEA010000003.1 GCA_947166405.1 uncultured Candidatus Saccharibacteria bacterium | reverse complement strand
ACCAGTGCTTCTATCCTCAAAGTTTGGGATGATGCAGAGAACCAAGATGGACTTCGTCCTAGTAGTATCGAAGTGAGACTAAGTAATGGTGACGTTGTTACACTTAATGCTGGCAATAACTGGACTGCTACGATTGAGAATCTACCAGCCTTTAATGCAGGACAAAGAATTACCTACACTTGGAATGAACCAACCCTCCCAACCGGCTACACCATTTCTGGAAATACTACCGAAGGCAGACTCACTACTATTACTAACCACCATACACCAGAAACTCCTGAAAATCCTGTAATACCTGATAGAACTACGACTCCTAATATTACTCCAGCAAAGAAACAAAGTTATATTTATAATCCTCATACTGCTGATCAAAGTAGTTTGAGCATAGCGATGATTTCTGTATTTAGTTTTGGGTTTGTTTGTGGAATAGCGTTGCTCAAGAAGAATCAACATAATGATTGAGTATAAAAAAACTTATATTAGAAAAACTTTAATCGTTCTATTAATTGTTGTTTGCTTTAGTGGAATAGTGTTTTATACTATTGATTTATTGCTTCGGAAAAATCATTCAGACGAAAATAATTCTATTAAGGCTGAACTTAGCGAGAGCATTGAAGTTGTAGATGATTCGCAAGAACAAGATATGCCGAAAGTTAGTATTGATTTCGAAACACTTAAAAAGATTAATAAAGATGTTGTTGGATATGTGAAAGTTAATAATACAAATATTGATTATGTAGTAGTACAGGGTGAAGATAATGATTATTATTTAAATCATAATTTCGAGAAAGATTGGAATTTAGCTGGATGGGTTTTTGCGGATTTTCGAAATAAGTTTGATGGCAGTGATAAAAACATTATTATTTATGGTCATAATACAAGTGATGGATCAATGTTTGGTTCACTTGAAAAGGTTTTAAGTACGGAATGGTATGAGGATCAAGATAATTACGAAGTATTACTGGCTACAGAGGATGGTAAATATAAATATCGAGTTTTTTCGGTTTATTCGATTGTGCCAGAAGATTATTATATTAGTACTGATTTTGCAGATGAGGGCGAGTTTCGGACTTTTGTGAAAACTATGCAAGAGAGGTCGATATACGATTTTAATATGGATGTTTTTACGGAGGATAGAATACTGACACTTTCTAGCTGTTTAGGGAATGGCGAGAAGAGAGTCGTGCTCCATGCTAAATTAGTAAAAGATTGACGTGATTAATTGTGCGATTGTGGAAAAAATGTGGAAAAAACTATATATTAGTATATAATAGTAAGGTATGAGAAATAATAATAACCTCAGAGCAGTTTATGTGATTCTGGTAGTTGGGCTGATTGTTGGTGCTTTTGCTGTTGGTCTTTGGAAATTGGCGGAGAATCGGAAAAGTGGGGGTGAAGTGGATGTGCTGGCAACGAATTTTATTGGATATGACTTGGCGCGAGCAGTGGTGGGCGATACTGGAGTAGAGGTGTCGATGCTACTAAAGCCTGGGGCGGAAATGCATGATTTTGAGCCGACGCCGGAAGATATTATTAAGATTCGGGAGGCGGATTTGTTTATTTATGTTGGGGGTGAATCGGACGAGTGGGTGAAGGAAATGCTCTCTGATAATGAGATACCGGAGGAGAAGGTGTTGAAGTTGATGGATTTGGTGTACGTGAAGGAAGAAGAACTGGTGGAGGGGATGGAGGAAGGGCATGAAGATGAAGAAGAGCATGAACATACGAATGGAGAAGTTGAATATGATGAGCATATTTGGACAAGTCCGGTGAACGCGATGAAGATGGTAGATGGGGTACGAGAAAAACTGGCGACGATTTATCCAGAGAAAGCGGAAGCTTTTGGAAGGAATGCGGAAGAATATAATGCGCGTCTTATGGATATTGATAGGAAGATCCGGGAAGTAGTGGCTGAAGGTGCGAGAAAGGAATTGATTTTTGGGGACAGGTTCCCATTTCGGTATTTTGTGGATGAGTATGGATTGGATTATTATGCAGCGTTTCCAGGTTGCTCTGAGCAAACTGAGGCGAGTAGCCAGACGATTGCATATTTAATTGATAAGGCCAAGGCGGAGGGGGTGAAAGTGATACTGAAAATCGAGTTAACTTCGGATAAATTGGCACAGACGATTGCAGATGAGGCCGGCGCGAAAGTCATGACACTAAATGCGGCGCATAATATTTCGCAGGAAGATTTCGAACGTGGGGCGACTTATGCTGATATAATGGAGAGGAATATTGAGGTGCTGAGGGAGGCGCTTAAATAATATGGGATATGCTGTTGCAGTAGAGAAGTTGACGCTGTGTTATGGGGCGGTGAAGGTGATTAAACTTGCTAGTTTCGAGGTGAAACTGGGGGATTTTGTCTGCATTGTGGGGGCGAATGGATCGGGAAAGAGTACACTAGTGAAGGCGATACTGGGACTATTGAAGCCGAGTGAGGGGAAGGTGTTATTGGGGGATGGGATTCGGCGGGAGTCGATTGGGTTTTTGCCGCAGGAAACGAAGACGGATTTGAATTTTCCGGCTACGGTTTATGAGATTGTTTTGTCGGGGACATTGGGTCGGCTGGGCGCTAGGATGTTGTATCGGAAGGAGGATAAAGGGCGGGCGATGAAAGCATTGAAGCGACTTGGGATTATGAAATTAAAGGAAGAGAGTTTTGCGAGTTTGTCGGGTGGGCAGAAACAAAAGGTACTACTCGCGAGGGCGCTTGCTGCGACTTCGGAAATTTTGATTCTTGACGAGCCTTCAAATAATTTAGATCATAAATCGCGGAAGGAGTTTTATAAGACTTTGAAGGAGCTGAACGCGGCGGGGTTGACGATTATAATGATTACGCATGATTTGGATGCGGAGGATTTGATTGGGAATAAGATTGTGAGTATCCGGGAGGGCAAAGTTGAGTGCTTGCCGACGAATGAATATCTGAGGAGGTTTAGATGAGTATTGGTGGTTTATGTGTTGTGGAGTGTTCCGGGAGGCTTGGATGAATTGGTTTGTTGAGATGTTTTCGTATGGCTTCATGCAACGGGCGCTCGTTGCGGGGGTGTTGATCTCGCTCACGGCGGCGCTGATTGGGGTACCGTTGGTGCTGCGCAAGAATTCGATGATTGGGGATGGGCTATCGCATACGGCGTTTGGGGCTTTTGCGGTGGCGACAGTGCTGAACTTTGCGCCGATTTGGTTTGCAGTGCCAGTGGTGATTGCGGTGTCGTTTTTGGTGTTAAAACTAAGCGGAAGCAAGAAGGTAAACGGGGATGCGGCGATTGCGGTGCTTTCGGCGGCGAGTCTCGCGATTGGGACGATGGCGATTTCGCTGACTCCGGGGGTGAATATTGATTTGAATAGCTATCTGTTCGGAAGTGTGCTGTCGATTGCGTGGAGTGATGTGTGGTTAAGTTTGGGGCTTGCGGTGGTTGTGGTTCTGCTTTATGTGTTTTCGCATAATCGGATTTTTGCGATTACGTTTGATGAGGATTTTGCGAAAGCGATAGGCGTGAAGACGGAGTTGTATGATGCGATTTTTGCGGTGATTTGCTCGCTTGTTGTGGTATTTGGGATGAGGTTGCTTGGGGCGCTTTTGATTTCGAGTTTGATTATTTTCCCGACTTTGATTTCTATGCAACTTGCAAAATCGTTTGGCAGGGTAGTGTTAATGGCGGTGGTAGTTTCGGTGGTGAATTTTATAGTAGGACTAGTATTGTCGTATTTGCTATCTTCGCCGACTGGCGCGACGGTGGTGATGGTGAATTTGGTGGTGTTTGGAGTGGTCGTGGGGGCGCAGAGGATGTTGAGGCGATAGATTCTGGTCTTCATGAATTGCACCTAATAGGGTGGGTATTAATTTGTTCCAGTATTTTCTTGCCGTATTATACGAATTACGCAACAAACCCAAATTTATATGTGTACTTTTGAGAGGATTTGGTATATAATGGAGTATGAAAAGTATAACTAGTTATACTAGAAGGAAGAATATATGAAAGATAAATATGTAGGCATTGCCAAAGTTGGTGAGAAAGGGCAAATAGTAATACCAAAAGAAGCAAGAGATATGTTTGATATCAGACCTGGTGATGCTGTCGTAGTTTTATGTGATAAAAAGAAGGGAATGGCTATTGTCAAATCTGAAGTATTAGAAGATACTATGGATAAAATAATGCCAGATAATAAATAATATGTATTCTATTGAAACAAAGAAATTAACTAAAAAGTTTAAAGATAAAATTGCAGTAAATGGAATAGATTTAAATATTAAACAAGGTGAATTATTTGCACTTTTAGGAACTAATGGTGCTGGAAAAACTACAACAATAAAAATGTTATCAGGATTAATATTACCAACTTCTGGAAGCATTAAAATCCTTGATATGGATATGAAAAAAGATGTATTTAAAATAAAAGAGATATTAAATATTTCACCACAAGAAACTGCTATTGCTCCAAATCTAACCGTAAAAGAAAACTTAGAATTTATGGCTGGAGTTTATCAGATAAAAGATAAAGATAAAAAGATTAATGAATTAATTAAAATGTTTAAATTAGATGAAGTATTAAACAAAAGATCAAAAACTTTATCTGGTGGATGGCAAAGAAAAGTATCTATTGCAATAAGCTTAATTAATGATCCTAAAATATTATTTTTAGATGAACCTACACTTGGTTTAGATGTTATTGCAAGAAAAGAGTTATGGAAAGTTATTAATTCATTAAAAGGTAAAATAACAATTATTTTAACAACTCATTATATGGAGGAAGCAGAAAGCTTATCAGATAGAATTGGTATAATGGCAAATGGTAGTATTGCTGAAGTTGGAACTTCTAAAGAATTAATCAAAAAAACTAAAGCTAAAAACTTTGAGGATGCTTTTGTATCAATTGTAACTGGAGGTGAGTTATAATGCGAATGATTAATTTTGCTAAGAGAAACTTTAAGGAATTAATTAGAGATCCTTTAGGTTTAGTATTCGAAATCGCTTTGCCATTATTCTTGTTATTTATATTTCAACAATTTGATATTCCAGCAGAGAATTACAGGTTAGAAAACTTCACTCCATCAATTATTCTATTTGGATTTTCATTTATCACATTGTTTACTGCTACATTAATTGCAAAGGATAGAACATCATCGTTTTTAATTAGACTTGGCGCCTCTCCAATGAAATCAAGTGATTTTATTTTAGGATATATAATATCGCTTCTACCGATAGTATTAATTCAGAATGTTTTATTCTTTTCTACTGCTATTATTATGGGATTAGAATTCAGTATAAGTATAATACCAACTATGTTGGTATCTATGATTATTTCTGTATTCTTTATATCACTTGGAATATTAATTGGTAGCCTAGTTAGTGAAAAAGGAACTGGTGGACTCGGAAGTATCATTGTTCAATTAGTATGCTTTACGAGTGGCATGTATTTCCCTAAAGAAGTAATGGGTGGAGTATTTGAAGTTATATGTGAAATATTACCATTTGAAGCATGCCTAAACATAATTCAGGGAACATTGCATAATGATTTTAGCAATTTAACTCTTATCCATATAATAGTATTCTTAATTTATTTTATAGCAGTTTTGTTATTATCAATTGTTGTATTCAAGAAAAGAATGGTTAGCGATAATAAATAGTCGTAAGATATAATATATTGTGAAGTATTATGTGTTGAAGAAAATATGCGTTTGAGGGGCGATAAGTAATTATCGTAAAGTACTCATGAGAGTAGGAGCGAGAAAAATGAAACATTTTTCTTTGGAGGTGTTTGAGTTGGTGTGAGTTAGATGCTATAATGTTAACATAATATATTTAGGAGGATTATGGTATTAAAAATGACTGAAGAATGGGATAAGGTATTCCCAAAAAGCGAAAAAGTAAACCACCGGAAGGTGAGTTTCAAAAACCATTTTGGGATTGAACTTGCGGCGGATTTGTATGAGCCGAAGGGTGCTGTTGGGCGGCTGCCGGCGATTGCGGTGGCGGGGCCGTATGGAGCAGTGAAAGAGCAATCGTCTGGGCTTTATGCGCAGGAGATGGCAGAGCGGGGGTTCGTGACTCTGGCATTTGACCCTTCTTATACTGGAGAGTCTGGCGGGGAACCACGGTATGTGACGAGCTGGGACCTCAATGTAGAGGATTTTCAGGCGGCAGTAGATTATCTTTGTTCGCTTGAAAATGTCGATGCGGAGAAAATTTCGATTATTGGCGTATGTGGTTGGGGCGGAGTGGCGCTGCAGACGGCCTGCCTTGACACGCGGATTAAGGCGACGGTTTGCGCGACGATGTATGATATGCCTCGGGTGGCGCGAAATGGGTATTTTGACGAAGCTGATTCAGTGGAGGCGAGACTCCAAGCTAAGGAAGCTGCAAATCGGCAAAGGATAGAAGATTATAGAAATGGCAAAATGAAGCTCGCGGGTGGAGTGGTGGATCCATTGCCGGAAGATGCTCCTCAATTTGTGAAAGATTATCACGCATATTATAAAACACCGCGTGGTTATCATGCGCGAAGTTTGAATTCTAACGACGGTTGGGCGATGACGGGAAATATTTCGCTGATGAATACGACGGCGTTTACGAATGTGAATGAAATTTCGGGAGCGGTATTGATTATTCACGGTGAAAAAGCGCACTCGCGGTACATGGGTGAGGATGCTTTTGCGCAGATGACTGGATTTAAATATGAGACAGATAATGCGCCAGCGCCGTATACCGGTAATGCTGCACTTGGCGTAACGAAGGTGGGGAATAAGGAACTTTTGATTGTAGAAGGGGCAACGCACTGTGATTTGTATGATAATTTCGAGAAAATTCCGTTTGACGCAATTGAGGAGTTTGTCAGAAATAATATAGGAGAATAATCGAAAATGAAGAAAAAGCTAGAAATGCCGATTATTGTTTTAGTTGTGGTAATTATAACAGTAATAGTAACTATGGTAATGATGAATCAGAATCGGACAAATGTTGATCCGAATTTGGATAGTGCGGACAGTTCGGCGGAAGCTGATAGCTCTGGTGAAATCGAAAATAGTGAAATGGAGGAGAATAAAATGTATGCAACTATTAATGGCGAGAAATTGGAGATTCAACTAGAAGATAATGCGACAGCTGTGGCTTTGGCTAAAATGCTCCCGCTTGAACTTACCATGAGTGATTTGAATAGTAATGAGAAATATGTGAATTTGGACGGGCCTTTACCAGTAAATTCGTATGAGCCTGGGCGAGTTGAAGCTGGGGATGTGATGCTTTATGGTGATGATTGCTTGGTGATTTTCTACGAATCGTTTGATACGGAGTATAGCTATACGAAGATTGGGCACATCGATGGGCTACCGGAGTTGGGGGATGGTGATGTTGTGGTTGAGTTTGGCGCTGAGTAATTCAGGTTTTAGATTTGATGGAGATAAAAATGTCTAAAAGTCAACAGACTAATAGGGTGGTAAAGCATATTAAAACTGAATATGAGGCGGAGCCAGAGTTTTTGTGGCCGGAAAAATATCCGAGTTACTGCGTGTTTCGGCATGGGGATAATCGGAAATGGTTTGCACTCGTGGCGACAATATCTTCTAGGAGTCTAGGAGCAGAAAAGGCGAAACCTAAAGACGACGAAGATAAAGAGCATAATGATACTGTTGAGATAATTAATTTGAAGTTTGATAGGAATCAGACTTATGATTTTGCGGAGACGAGTGATCATATTTTTCCGGCCTATCATATGAATAAGAATAATTGGATTACAGTAGTATTGGATGGTGGGCTGTCGGATGAGATGGTGTTTGAGCTGATTTCTAAGAGTTATTTGTTGACGGATAAATAGTGGGGTTATTTAGGGTTTGATTCGTGGCGTGAAAAAACAGGATGCAACTTATACTGGTCAGCCAGTTGCGCTTGAAGGCGAGTTGAAAGATGCCTTGAAGGAGTTATTGTATAACTCGTTTGAAGCTGGCCCGTAAAGGTGAATGACACATTCCTAAGCCAACTTTTTTTCGCAAATTAATTGAATTATAGTATAATATAAATATGCCTACGGTTATTCTTATTCTAGTTATTATAATAATACCACTAATACTGCTGAACAATAGAGACAATAGCTCTAAATCTGGGGGGACTTCGTTTGAAAGTGATAGTCCAAGTGATTATGACGATGAAACTGATTATATCATCCACATGATACTGGCAGAGTTAGATAAGCAAAATCCCAATCTATCTCGTTTAAAAGATTTGCGAAAAAGAATGAAATTCCTGAGAGACGATATAGCCGATCAACCAGACATCGCAAAGACCGTTGCTTCTTCGGATAACACTGCAGATACAACAAAGACCATTACATCTTCAGGCAACACAGAAAATACAGCAAAAAACGCGCCCACTGCCGTAAATGAAAAAAACGACGTGCTAGAAACCTTGCCAAAAAACGCCAGCCTTATTGCGTCTGACAATACGGATACAACAAGTAATGGAATCGTGGTTGCTTTGTACGCAGGAAGTTTGCTTTTGCTGGCAGGTGTAGGTGGACTTGTCGGATCGGGACAAGGTATGATTGGTCTGCCTTTATTGATTCTGCTCGCTATTGCATTTTATGGTGGCGGCATCGCAATGCGTCACAACAAAAAATTTAGGTCAATCTGCCATGTTTTTGTTGGTACTGGAATGGCAATTATCCCGTTTGTTGGCGTTTTATTCTACAATCTTACTCTCATTGATCCGCGCATCATTTGGCTAGTCTTTAGTATAATTAGCATTCCAGTCTTAATACTTGCCACTTATATCATGAACAACAGAATCTTCTCGTATTTCGCAATTGCTGGCTTCGTATCGTTGAGCTGCTCGATGTCATCTGTTATGGGGCTCAGCGCGACGGCATATTTTATGCTCGTGATGGCAATCGGTATTGTTTGTGATTTATTAAGTTTAGTTAGCAGCTCTAGTAAACTTGGAATAATGTTTGATACCGTAAAGATCACAGGGGAGTGGCTGCCACTAGCAACTTTGGTTTCCAGTTTACTGGCATCCCCGTACATCAGTGAACTCCAATATCTATTAATGCTTACCATTATCATCATCCAGCTTGCGATAAACTACTGGCGCAATAATGGTGTTATTCGAGAATCTTTGCTGAGGCTCACAATTCCTATATGGATAGTAATGGCAGTAAACTTAATGATACCTACAGCGTTTGCTACTGGTATCGCTCTTGCTACCGTAACTACTATGGAACTAATCCTCAGCTTTTTCATGCTTCACCTGGATAAGAAAGCAATAGAGAATCGTCGTAGGATAGAGACTCCTTGGCTAATTGCCGTAATGCTAAGCTTTGTTGTGGCAGGTTTTCTGATTGGAGGTTTTCTGGCTCCAAACATCTGGATTGCATTGTCGTGTGCCTTACTAGTAGACATTGCAGTTGCATTGTCTGCTAGGTTCCTACACCGATCATTTAAGTGGTATTATGCGCTAATACCTATTGGAATAGCGCTACCAGTCACAATAGCTAATATGCTTGGCCTGCCCTGGGATGGCATATCTACATTATGCTACTGCTTTTATTTAGTGGAAATAGTGGTGATGTCTGCATTGAGCTGGACGACAGAAGACAAAGCAATCACAGGGAAGCAAATAGACAGTTCGAGAGGTGATGCCTTAACTATCGTAAGTATTATACTGCTTGGCATAGCTGCTTTTGTCGTCAAGATGACTTCCTGGTCTATAGGAATAATATCCTTGGTGGCGGCAATAGCGATTGGCTTAAGGGGATGGATTAAAAATAATCGCTCTATGGCGGAACCATCGATTTATCTAATTGCATTCTCGGTAATATCTTTTGTTATGGCGATTGCGAGTCATAATCCAGGCGTTTGGGTTGGAGTGTTTTCGGCGCATATAGTATTTATTAGTTTACTAATCACTAGCTTAATGTGGGACGACGAATTGAAGTCACGACAGGTTGTGGGTTCTATTGGACTGTTATCAATCTTGGGAGCGATAGCTCTAGGTGGTGTCGATTGGACTATGATTCTATTCATGGTTGAAGCTGTTGCTATATTAATATACGGATTAGCAATCAAACAACGGCGGCTATGGATAACGGGAGCTGTAGCCTTGGCTTTAGCGGTATTGTGGTTTACAAGAAAACTTTCGTTCGTCTGGCCAGCACTAATGGGGCTAGGTATCATCGCTGTGGTCATCCTAATTATTGCTCGTGGAGATAAGAAACGCTAATAAGTTGATATTGAAGTTCTGACACTTAAAAGCAAAGTTGTTTAATGAGTTTGGTGAACCATAATGTTCGTAATGGGGGATTGATAAATACTTGGTTTTTGTTATATTTTTTGTAAAAACTGAATCATTTCTTGGTTTTATCAGTAATAGTAACACCACCGAATCCACCGGCTGCGTCGATATAAATAGTATATTTGCCTTTCTCGGAAGCGGATTTGCGATCATCAGAAATACCACCGAATATGAAACTGGATTTTAATTTAACTTTGACGTCTTCTGGAACCATAATGTCAATTCCTCCGAAGAGGGCAAAGGCTTTAATGACGGTATCTTTTTCGAATTTGGCACTCCTGAGATCTAGGCTGACACCGCCAAAGATGGCGGCGATATTGGAGCCAGTAAAAACTTCGTCCTTATAAACGCGGTCTGTACCGGAGAAAGCAGCAAACTGAGAGTCCATAGCTTTACTGTCTTTGGTGGCTTCGGCAACCTTCTTCGCAACTTCTTGGTTATTTTTGTTATGAAAAATACTTTTTATAATGATGGAAAGGCCAACTGCAACAAGAAAGACTGCGAGAATCACTTTCCAAGCCACATCGTAGGAAAAGACATCTTGGGCGGCCAGAAGCAAAATGACGCCCACGGCGACGAAACCGAGACTCATGATTTTGTCTTGATCTGTAAACAAGCTGACAACACTCGGAATAATGATAAATAGCGTCCACCAGCCGTCAAAGAAAATGTCAAGATTAAATAGTCCGAGAGCGTTACCGCCGAAGATGACACCGAGGGCGATAATAGCGATGCCCCATACGATTGGTTTGATTTGTTTCATATTAAGTACTCCTTTGACTTAGTTATAACACAAAGATTCCATCAAGTCCACTCTTAAGTAACTTGTTGGAAGTTTCAACAATTTCATCGAGCGGTATCATCTTACCATTTTCTACCCACTCTCTATACGTACTCGCGCAAATCTTCATTGCCATTAATAATCATATTGTTACAATTATACTACATTAGTTACATAAGTAACGGTTTGTGAATAATTGACCATTGTTTGGGACGGATAATCTTATATAATAGTAGATAAGAAGTAAAACTAAGGAGAAAATATGACTACACCAACAGTGAAAATAAATAGCGGATACGAAATGCCAGTGCTAGGGATTGGCTGTTATATATTGACGCCGGATGAGGCCGAGAACTCGGTTTATCATGCGTTGAAAGACGGGTATCGTTTGATTGATACTGCCAATGTCTATATGAATGAACGTGGAGTAGGGCGAGGAATGAAGCGTGCAATTGATGAGGGCATTTGCACGCGTGAGGAGATTTTCCTCACAACTAAACTCTGGCCGAGTGAATATGAAGACGTGGAGGCGGCAGTTGAAGATACTTTGGAACGGCTGGATACTGAATATATTGATTTGCTACTACTTCATCAATCGGTGGGGAATTATAT
Organism: uncultured Candidatus Saccharibacteria bacterium; assembly: GCA_947166405.1. Taxonomy (GTDB): domain Bacteria; phylum Patescibacteriota; class Saccharimonadia; order Saccharimonadales; family Saccharimonadaceae; genus Nanosyncoccus. Next base: position 44,150 of record CAMVEA010000003.1, on the reverse strand, counting down.
CGCTGGATATCAAGGCATGGAGCGCGCTGTAGAAGCTGGCAAGGTAAAATCGATTGGGCTGTCAAACTTCTATGAGGTGAAGTTCCAGAAGGTACTAGACGTGGCTAAGATTAAGCCGGCTGTACTTCAAAATGAGACGCATCCGTTCTGGCAGGGGAACGATATGAAGGAGTTTATGAAGCCATTTGGTACAATTCTTGAGGCCTGGTTCCCGCTGGGTGGCCGTGACAATACTAAAGATGTTTTTGGCGATGCGACGATTCGCGAAATCGCGGAGGCACACGGCAAGACTCCAGCACAAACGGTTTTGCGCTGGCATTATCAGGTTGGTAATATTGCTATCCCTGGGTCGGCTGATGAGTCGGAGATTGCGGAAAATATTGAGATATTCGATTTTGAGTTAACCGAAGATGAGATGGCGCGGATTGCGGAGCTTGATGGCAAGATGCGGTTCTTTACGATGAGTGAGGAACAACAAGAAGCGCAGTTTGCGAATTATGCACCGGATTTTAATAACCAAAAGTAATCTACATGAAAAGGACTATAATCATTACAGCTAGCATCGTTGCCGTACTTTGTGCGGCTGGTGTTGGTTTGGTTTTATTGGATAGCAAACAAACTAAAGAAAAGGAGAATCAAGAAATGACTGATGGGAAGACGGTGATTCCATTTAATACACATGAGGGCTCAGGAAATGCTGGGACTTACGAGAAACTTGCTGAGCTAATGCCTGGCGCTACTTTAAAAGGTGACGGCTTTAATATGTCTGGCTCCACCGCGCGTACAGAAGATGGCATTCGGAAGTTGGATGAGTGGCTGGAGAGGTTGGGGGTTTAGGTTTAGTGGTATAATAGTAATAAGTTAACAAAGGATTATTATGGAACAAACTATTTGTCAAAGTTGTGCAATGCCGCTAACATCGGATGAGATGTTTGGTACGAATGCGGACGGAAGCGTAAATAAAGATTATTGTAAATGGTGCTATAACGAGGGGAAGTTTTTGGATGAATGCACGATGGAAGAATATATTGAAAAGTGTTCACAATTTGGTGAGCAGGCTGGGATGACGAATGAGCAGATGCGCGAGTATTGTACGAAAGTGTTTCCGACATTGAAGAGATGGAAGAAAGCATAGTGGCTATCGTATAGAAATGAGTGGTGATAATAAAGACCGATTGCTTTATCTTGGGCATGCGAGTCCGATGATTACGACGGCGGAGGAGGCGTCGCAGGTGGCGGATGAGATTCAGGCACGACATAGTATTCCGTACCATATGAATCCGGAGAAGTTGTTTTGTGATAGATTCATTTTAACATGAGCTACCAATTATGCTTTTTTATTTCTCTGATTTGGTGCGCTGGAGGGTTGAATGTAGGTCTTTGCCAGCCTTTTCACTGTAAAAATGATATAATAATACTAATCATGATGGAAGAAATTTCTGGAAAAGAGTTGATAGAGGTTCTTAAATCTTACGGCGTTAGTGACGCGTCTTTTTTAGCATCAAAACGGGTTACGCCGGACTCCATGGTTTATGTTTTTGCGGATAAAAAAGGCGCAAACTACGTCTTATATGTCGCTGATTATCTTGGTGGATATGAAGATTTGGATATGCCACATGATTTTAAGTTTGATTATGGATTTCCGTATGATAAAATCTCTTTTCGTGCCGTTAGAGTGTTTTCCTATGTTGATAAAGCAAAAAAGAAAGCAGATGGTTATATAGATGATAATCATTATTGGACGAAAGCAAGTACGGGAGATGTTTGTATGTTGTTTGGCGCGGATGAGTTAAAAATATAAACAGCGAATGATTTTTTGTAGTGGTATAATGGTAATAAGTTAACAAAGGATTTGCTTATGCCTAGCGACAAACCAATTCGAGAACAACTAGAAGATTATATCGAAAAGAAATATAAGATTCGTGAGGAGCAGTTGCCGTTTAATCATGAAGATTATGCAGTATTTAGACAGGTGAGCGGGAAGTGGTTCGCGGTGTTTTTTGTGAAACCATATAGCGAGTTTGGGTTGGGCGGAGATAGTTTGGTGGATGTGGTGAGTTTTAAGATTCGCGACAAAGAATTGGCGGAGGATTTATACCGGCAGGCTGGATATTTGAGGGGCTATCCTAGCTCGGGTTGGGGTTGGGTGTCGGCTCTGCTGGATGGGACGGTGCCGTTTGAAGATTTGCGTCGATGGGTGGATGAGAGCTACGAAGCGACGGTGAATGAGCCAGGGAATATGAATATTCCTTTAGAAAAGCGATAGTAAATATGAGCGAAAGGTTGGATATGATGAATAATGATAAGAAAGACCGATTGCTTTATCTTGGGCATGCGAGCCTCAGGATTACGACGGCGGATGGTAAGGTGATTTATGTAGACCCGTATGCGGGGGAAGATTATGAGGTGCCGGCAGATTTAATTTTGGTGACGCATGGGCATTATGATCATAATGCGGTGGAGAAGGTTGCGAATCGGAATGATGGCGTACAGGTGATTACTTGGCGAGAAGCCTTGGCGGGCGGGAAGCATAATAGTTTTGATCTGGGTTATGTTATGATTGAAACGGTTGAAGCGGGGTATAATTCGTATCATGATGTGCGTGAGTGCGTGGGGTATATTTTGACGCTTAGGAGCGGGGTGAAGATTTATGTGGCGGGGGATACTTATATTACGCCGCAGATGAAGGAGTTTTTTGAGCGGCATTTTGACTATGCTTTTATTCCGACGGATGGAACTTATACGATGACGGCGGAGGAGGCGTCGCAGGTGGCGGATATGATTCAGGCGCGGCATAGTATTCCGTACCATATGAATCCGGAGAAGTTGTTTGATGCTGAGATTGCGGAGAGGTTTACAGGGAAGAATAAGATGGTGGTGAAGGATGGGGAGGAGATTAGGCTGGAGAATTAAAGGCGATGGAGAAACTTAAGGCGCATAAAAAGAACTGTGAGAAATAAATGGCAAGTAGTAGAGAATATCGCGATTACGTATTTGAGCAAAGTGACGCATTCTGCAAATGTCTGTGATCAGGTTGATGAGATTTATGATATAATTAGTAAAGCTTGAAACAGTCTTTTGAGATAAAAACGACGTAAACATACGGCAAGAGTATTAATAATTAATCAAAGAAAGAAGGTTTTTTGTGGAAAACAATATGGCGTTAGGCTCAGAAAGAATTAGTAAACTAGTGCGGAGGTTTGCGGTTCCGTGTATTATTTCACTGTTAATTAGTGCACTTTACAATATTGTCGACCAAATATTTATTGGTAACTCGAAGTTGGGTTTTCTCGGCAATGCTGCAACGTCAATCGTATTTCCGATTACGATTATTTCGTTTGCGTTTGCGTGGTGTTTTGGAGATGGCGCTGTTGCGCTTATGAGTATTCGTCAAGGACAGAAAGATGACAAAGGCGTCGCAAAGATTATCGGCAATGCTTTGGCGGTTAATGTTATCGTCAGTATCTTATTCATCGCATTCGGCTTCATCTTTATGAATCCACTTTTGCGTCTTTTTGGCGCATCCGACGCATCACTGCCACTAGCGCAGAGTTATTTTAGGATTATTTTGTATGCATCTACTGCTGCAATGATGGGTGGCGTGCTTTCTAATATTATTCGAGCCGATGGCTCGCCAGCTTTTTCAATGATTGTGACCGTACTTGGTGCTGTAATTAACATTATTCTTGACCCAGTTTTCATTTTTGGTCTCGACTGGGGGATTGAAGGTGCTGCTATCGCGACAATTATTGGTCAAATTGCATCGTTTGCGTTAGGAATTTATTATATATTTTTTCGCGCACGTACTTTTAAGTTGAAACTGGCAGATTTTAAACTAGAACTAGGAACTATTTTGCAATTTACTAAACTTGGAATTTCTACTTTCATTACACAAATGTCTATCGTAGCGACTTCGCTTGTTGGTAACATGATGCTTGCAAAGTGGGGCGCACAGTCAATTTATGGCGCAGATATTCCGATTGCGGTTATGGGCATTGCTATGAAGGTTTTTACAATCGTTATAAATATTGTGGTTGGTTTATTAGTGGGTGCACAGCCGATTCTTGGTTTCAATTATGGCGCGGAAAAATACGATCGCGTTAAAGAGACTTTTCGTATTGCTGTAATTTGTACGGTTACTGTTGGTATTATTGCGACAATTATTTTTGAATTCTTCCCAGATCTTGTGATTGGGATTTTTGGTACGCAAAATGAACTCTATATGGAGTTTGCGCGTAAGATGTTCCGAATTTTCTTGATGTTGGTTACGTTTACACTTTTGATTAAGGCAATCTCTATTTTCTTTCAAGCTGTGGGTGAACCGAAGAGAGCAACCGTTGTCTCATTGACGCGAGACATCGTTTGCTTTGTGCCGCTTTGTTTTATTCTGCCAAACTTCTTCGGCGTGGAGGGCGTTCTGTACGCTGCACCAGTTGCGGATGCAATTGGTATTGTGATTGCTGGCACTTTGGCGGTTAGGTTTTACGTAAATCTTGGAAAGACAAAAACTGTTGACGTCATCGAAGATGCGGCAATTAAAAAGTCTCGTCCTGGTGTAATTGTTGCGATTTCTCGCCAACATGGTTCTGCTGGCAAAGAGATTGGTAAACTTGTGGCCGAGCAGTTGAAGATCCCGTATTATTACAAGGAATTATTGGCTGTGACGGCAAAGGAGTCTGGCCTTTCGGAAGGATATTTGAATGAGTTGAATACGCGCGATGATGAAGGTATAATGCGCGATTTGTATCTTAGCTCTGCTCCGGCTGAATATGCCATCAAAGCGCAACGTCAAACAATCGAAGAGATAGCTAAACATGGCTCATGCGTGATTGTTGGACGCGCAGCGGATTATGTTTTGCGGGATAACAAAAAAGTGCTACGCGTGTTTATTTCTGCGCCCGATGAATATCGTATAAAGAAGCTAAAAGAAATGTATGGCGATAAACCGAACGAGGCAAGGAAGTCTATTAAACGTTCGGATGCGAATCGTGCTTCTTATTATAAAGCGATATCTGGGTTCGAATGGGGTCGGCGTGAGAATTACGATCTATGCGTGGATAGTTCAATAGGCAATGAAGCGACAGCGAAGATAATTGCTGATTATGCGAAAAATATCTAAGACAGATTAAGTTATTTGATGAATCACTTGGGATTTTGGCTTTTGGTGGCGTTATTTGATGAGTTTGGCGAGGTTTTGGCGTTCGCGGGTGAGGGTTTGTTGGTAGGATTCGGCGTGTTTGACGGCTTTGTTGATTAGATCCGTGGTTGCTTTGGTGTTTATTCCGGTGGTTTTGATGTATGGTGTAAATTCGGTTTCGGCGAATTCGCGGAGTGCTTTGGTGGTCTCTGGGCCAGTTGCTATGTCGGCAAGATCGAAAAAGAGGTTGAGAGCCCCTGTGGGGTTGCAGCCTTTGTTTTGGATGATTTTATGAAGAGTGGATTTTTGGGCTTTGAAGTCGGCGTCGTCGGTGTTGAAGTCGATTATGACGAAGTCGTCGCCGAGCCCTTCGAGGCGGTCTTTAATATCGCTAATGGTGTGGAGCCAACCGATGGAGTCGGTGAGAATTTCAGCTGCCCCTTCGTTGATTAATTCTTCGTGCTGGAGTGGCCAGATACTGCCGACGCGAGGCCAGAAGATTTCGAAAAGCTGGTCGTTGAACCATTTTTGGGATTTTGCGTCGGCTGGAACGGCTCTTCGGATGATGGCGAGGGTGTCGCCAGCGGTGTAGAAAACATGTGGGTCGTTAGTGGTTTTTAGGATGTGTTTTGTGATTTTGAACCACTGGTCGTAGTTTTTGAAGTCGTCGGTGGCGCCGAGGAAATAATCGATTTGCTCGTCGGTGAGTTTGTTTGCGAGGATTAGATCCGTAATCTGATCGATGGCTGCATCGGTAAACTCAAGCCAGCAGGGGTAGGCGAAGAGTTTGTTGAAGTTTTTGAGGTCTGGTTTGTCGATAATGAGTTTTTCTTGGGTGAGAAAAAGGGAATCGACAGGAGCGTGGAGCTTTTGGTCAAAGTAGCGGCTGGCCGGGTTTCTGTAATCTGGGTCGTAGTGGGGGTCGTTTCTTTGGGAGTAGAATTTGTTGAGGCATTTGACGATGTCTTGTTTGGAGAGGTGTTCGGTGATGTATTTGACGCGGTAGATAAAGATGGCGCGTTTGGCATTGTCGAGCTGTTCGTCGCTGAGGGACCAGACGTCGCGCTTTTTATAGCGGATAAAGATGGCGACATCTTGCCAGAGTGCCGGGGTAGTAATGAGATGGTCGCCGGTGATGATGTAGCGAGCGAGACAGTCTACAAGGGCCTTGTCTTCGCCGTCGTCAAAAAGATAGTCGAATTGGTTTGAAAGAAATGAGCGTGAGGTTGATTGTGGGTTTGATGCGTTTTGATGGTTTTGCATGGTGCCTCCTTTAAGATAATAATATGATTTGTCGCCTTTTCGGCGGGTTGTTACATATTGTGGTCAATTATATTGTAACATTGTTTTGGGGTGGTGTCAAGTACGGGGTGTGGGTCGCGTGTGTTAGGAGTGTTCTACTAACTGTATGAAGCCGATATGCTTAATCTGGTGTTTTGAAGTTTTCGTCGTCTTCGAAACGAGTGCGTAAGATTGGGCATTTTGGCATTTTGAGGAGGGTGTCGGCGATTTCGACGATTTCGTCCGATTTAAAAACGCCTTTACGCCATTCTTCGGGGATATTCTCGTAGCCGTAGTAGGCGCCGGCGAGTTGGCCGTAGCAGGCGGCGTTGGTGTCAGTGTCACCGCCGAGGCGAATCACTGCTAGCATGCCATCTTTGAAATTGTCGTAATTAATAAGTCCCCAAAGGGAAATGGCGAAGGCGTCGACGATATAGCCGCCGAGATCTTTGAGTTCGGTGGGGCTTTTGTCGAGGGCACGGCCAACAAGAGCATCTATGTTTTCGATCCAGAATTGATCATATTCTTCACCGAGATTCATCCATCTGGAGTAGTAGGCGGCTATGTGGTTTTTGTTGAGACCGTGAAGGGCGCAGTATAATGTGGTGGCGAAGAGGACCGTGGTGGTGATGGCGGCGATGGAATCGTGAGTCTCGCGGCAAGATAGGGCTGCCATTTTGAGGGTTGGCTCGATGTCTTTTTGGTCGATAAACTCGGCATGCGGGTCTTCGGGTTTGGTTGCTAGGGTGCCCTTTTCGTAGGCTTGTCCTAGAGTGGGATAGTTTTTGTCGGGAAAAGTCGTGGCGATGATGATGGGAGCGAGGCGCATGATGGCGCCGTTGCCGGCGGAATCGGTTTTGGGGTTGTTTCGTGGGACTATGGGGTGGCTTGTGAAATCTTCGATGGCGCGAGCGGTTTGTCGGCCGACGTCCGCGGCGGGCTTGTCGTCGTAGGTGCGGTAACCTTCTTCGGCCCAGGCTCGGAAGCGTCGCATGATGTCATAAGAGTCGTAGCCATTATTGACGAATAGGCTGTCGGCAATGCAAAGTGCCATTTCGGTGTCGTCGGTCCAAACACCTTTGGGATTACGATAATTATCGTGGAAGTGGGCGATTTTGTCGCCCATTTCTTCGATATATAGGCTGCCGGGGCCGGGCAGGAATTCGACGGGAGCACCAAGTGCATCGCCGATGGCGAGGCCGAGGAACATGCCGCGGGAGCGGGATTGGTAGTTGGTCTTCATTAGTGAATTTTTGCGTGATGCCATATTTGTAAATAATATTATATTACTTTTTGAGTTATAATGGGAAAAGAAGATGAAAAATGGACGGTAATGAAGTAAAGCTTAAAGCAATATACGATGAAGCTGTCAGGTATTTGCGTGATATGATGCCTGTTAAGATTAAGCCTAGAAGGGAGGGTTTTATTGAACATATGAAAGAATTAGGATTTTAGAGTGTGTTTTTTGAGCGGTTTATAAGTATTTTTTAAACACTTTGCGCATTTTTATTACGGTCGAAATGATTCTCTCGTTGAGCTCTGGATAGTTGGAGTGGTCGTCAAAATTTAGGCCATCTATATAACAGATGATTCGCGATGCTTTGCGATTATCAAGACGTTGCCAATTTAGCTTGGAGTCAAGTTCGGATTCAATAATTTCTCTATCGGTGTATAGTTTATCAAATAATTCTTTGTCATCATTAATATATAATTCTATACCTACTCTACCTTCTTTATTGACTAACGTAATAGCAAGATGTGCGTTACTAGTACCAAGCGCCACATCGTACCAGTGATCAGTAGTGGCTTTCCGAACATTAAATGGTCTGTTGTGTTCAATTACGGCTTGGTTGAATTGATCCCAAAAAGTTAAGCGTTCAGCTTGACTTTTGTTCAACTCATCATTTTTTGAATTTGTCTTGTCGGCCTTAATGAAATCATTTGGTTGCTCGATGATTTTAAACAATGGGGCTGGTTCAGAGTCGCCGATTTGATAAGCGTGGATCTCGATAAGAAAGAAGTTTATATTCTGCGAAGAGTTGTTATTGAGCCATTCAACGGCGGCGCGATGTTCTTCTTTGGCTTTCTTAGCAATCCAGACGATGTATTTTGCATTTAGCCCGGCTGCGTATGTAATTGTTTTGCCAAGATGCTCGTGATTAGTGGGCTCAAGTTGATTTTCTATAATGATTACATCGTTGGTTGTCTCATCTTTGGCGACAATATCGCATCTAAATGGGCCAACGTATTCTTCAGTATTAACATCGGTTAATGTTAGACCAAGAATATCATTCAGGTATTCTAGATTATTTTCTTTGGCGAGCCATTTTGAAAAATCATATTGTTCGTGTTGCCAAAGATTGCGCACATCGATTTCTTTTAGTTTCCCGATTGTTGACATTATATTTTCTCCGTTTAGTATTTATAGGTTTTTTGTCTAAGTATTATTATAGCATGCAAAATAATAAATAATTCTTCGCCAAACAAAACGATGTTGGTTTTATTGGTATAGAATTATAGAAAACTATGAAATGTGAAATTAATATGGAGACTGGCTCGTAATGCCGAAGTGACTTTGGCTCGTTTAGTTTTATTGTGGTAAAATAGAATAAAGGATAAAGTATGTCAAAGAAAGAAGCAAAGGTAGGCGTTGTTGAATAATTAGACAACCAAAAAGAGCAGTGGTATTCTTATAATATGAAAACTAAAATAAAAACAAACACTGCTCATATCGATAATAACACTAAAAAGATTAAAAATCGGTCAGAATATAATAAAACACTTAAAAATCGTAGTAATTTATCCATACTTATATCGGAAACACTCGTAAAAGACGGTAGTCTTATCGTACCAGCCAAAACTGGCAGACCTGGTCGCCCCATGGAATATACTAATGAGCTTATTGAATTTGTTTTAACAATCCGTGAATTATTCCATATGCCACTTCGTCAAGCTACTGGATTTGTAGAGTTCTTGTTTAAGATGATGGAGATATCTGGAGCCCCAGATTACACAACTGTCTCTAAGAGAATGGGCGGCATCAAAGTTCGCTACTGAAGAAAAATAAATCATATTACTAACAATGAGCCTGACATAGTAATGTTAATAGATAGCTCTGGTTTCAAAGTATTTGGCGAGGGTGAATGGAAGGTAAGGAAACACGGGAAAGACAAGCGTCGTACTTGGCGAGAGACTCATATTGCTCTAGATTATGACACAAGAGATATACTAGGTTTTACTAATACTTCAGCTCATACTCACGATAATACTCAACTTAGGTCACTTTTAAAGCAGGTGGTTCAAGATAACAAATGCAAAGTAAAAACTGTCATCGGCGATGGAGCATATGAATCTAAAGGAAACTATAAATTAGTTGCAAGTTTCCATACATCCATTATCGCTCCACCTAATAAAAACGCCATCTATCATTATGATTTAAAAGATGACAAACTAATAGATATACCTAGCTATGAGGAGAGAAATAAGGTAATAAGAGCAATACAAAGAATAGGGGGATTAGAGGAATGGAAAAATAGTGTAGATTACCATAGAAGAAGCCTCGTGGAAAATGCTTTTTTTACAGATGGAAAACCATATTCGGTGATCGTCTTAAATCTAGAAAAGATGAAACTCAATATACGGAGCAATGCTTAAGGGCGAAGATTATAAACAAATTTATTGAGCTTGGCTTACCAAAATACGAATTAGCGAATTAACAAGATGACTTGATTGGTTGATAGGTTTGTTTTGGTGTTAATTATTCAACAACACCTTAAATGTAGGAAATGACTTGACGAAAATGAAGAATTAGTGTATAATAGCATATATTATAACATAAGGAGTTATTATGAGGATGAAATCTGATAAAATACCATTTTTGATTGGAATGATTATTATTGCTGTTTTTGTTATAGGTAATGTAGCAGTGGGTGCAACATATAATAAGAAAACAGTTGATACAGAAAAGCCCACCGAGCAGGAAGAGGTTGCAGCCGAGCATACTGTAACCGAAACGAAGAAAGAAACTATTCCATTTGAAACCAAAACGGTAAATGATGATACCGTTGAGTACGGCAAAACTATAGTGAAGACTGAAGGTATCAATGGTGAGAAGACTTATACCTATAATGTTACTTACATGGGCGAAAAAGAAATATCTCGAGAGCTTGCAAGGGAAGAAATTACTAAGCAGCCAGTTACAAAAGTAATCGCAAATGGCACAAAAATTGTTTGGCATTGTAAAGACACGACATCATATGATGGTTATTCAGGTAATGACAATCTTTGCACTAGTAGTACTGGTGAACAACGGTATGTTGGCGATTGTGCTGCCGTCGCTCTTGATCCCAGTTACCATCCTAGTCAAAGAGGTGCTAGCTATTACAATGGTTGTCCTAACTATTAATCAGCAATAAGCTTTTCATGACGTAACTATCCTTATAAGTGGATAAGCTTATATTTCAATTAATTCTGGTTATAGGTATACTATGTTAGACTAAACTGGAAAAATCCGTATCATCGCAATTCTTTAAAGAGATTTTTTTGCACGAGCTATACTAAATTGATAATATGCTATTGATTTTGGGTTACTTCTTTAATATGGTCGCGGAGTTCGTCGTCGGTGCAGAAAACATAGCATCCCTTCATCCCGCGGGTCATTAAGACTTTGTAGGTGTCTTTAATGATTTTGTCGAGAAGTGCCGTAGTGCCTTCGGGGTCTTGCGCGAGCATTTTTTTATAGCCTTTGATAGATTGGTCGGTGCTAGCACGCTTGGTAACATCGGTCATGATTTTTCCATCGCGGTAGATTAAATCATCGCCAACAATAACGCCAACATAGTCAAGTTCTAAACCTTGACAAGTATGAATGCATCCAGCTTCATTTACGGAGTCTGGCTCTATTGCCCAAGTTTGAGATTTGTCGCCTAGATTCCAGCTCATACCAAATTGGTATTTGGGAATAGTGATGTCGTAGAAGTTCGTATCATTCTTACCTTCTTTTATCCAATTCCAGCAATAGCCGGCTACAATGCGAGATTTATTGTTAGTTTTATTCTTTTCTATAATTGCTTCGCGCATTTCGTTAGGGTCGTCAAAAACTTTGAAATCATAATTAAAGTCCATATTATCAAAATTTGCAGTTTTTCTTATATCTAATAGATTATCTAGCCATGCTAAGTAACCATCTGAACCATTGCATCTGAATTGGCTTTCGAGCTCGATGGTCTCACATTCGGCACCCAATTCGTTTGCGAATTTCTTAATCGAATCTATAGTGCCAATATCTTTGAGTGTAACTTTTTGATCTTCGTCAATAAAGAATACGGAGAATTTGGCTGCGTTGATGATTTCTTTGATTTGATTTTCACCGAGATTACTCATGAAGCCGGATTTTTCAGTAAGCCTATGCGCCTCATCCACAACTAGCGCGTCAATACTATTTGATTCGACTTGATAGAAATTACCAGAGTTTTGAAAACATGATTCGATAAAATCCTTTTTAAAATCACCTTGTAGTTTTTTTCTAAAAACTGCGCGAGGCGTGCCGTTTCTTGTTACATAAAAAGTGGTTGCATCTTTTTTAATAAGATTTACGAGTAGATTAATTGCAAGAACAGATTTTCCGGTGCCTGGGCCACCTTCCACAATCAATACTTTCTTTCGGTTAAAGGCGATGGCTTCAGCGGCCATTTTCATGGCGGTTTCGTAGGCGACTTTTTGATCGTCGATAAGCACAAATTCTTCATTGCCATTTAGCATAGAGGCAAGGCAGTCTTGGAGACTTTTGCTTGGACGGAACCGCCCATGGTCTATTTCGTAAATCGTTTTGCCATTGTCGCCTTTTTTGATATGTTTCGTGATAAATTCGCGTAGTTTCGGAAAATCTTCGGCGCCAAACATTGGAGCGGCTTCAATGTAGTCTTTGTATTGCTCACTTAGGATTGGATCATTTTCCTTAAAATGGTAATTGTGGAGAAAGGCGCAGGGGAGAAGATTCATTTTGCCATCTTGGGTTGATTCAACATAGTTATTAATATATACTGAATAACTCCAAGCTTGATAGGATGGATGTGGTGTACGTCGCATTCCACCGCCTACATAGGTTTCAACCACTACAGCATCTTCCGCATCAACTGCAGAGCAATCATCCCATTGTTTTAATTCGATAATGACAACGTTTTTCTTTTCGTTTGTATCTATGCCGGTTAAAATAAAATCAATTCTTTTTGAGGTTGTAGGGATATTGTATTCAATAGCTACACCGCAATTATCTGGGATTTTTTCTGAATCGAGAACATTTCTCATATACTGCATAGAATTTTGCCATGCTCGCATTTGTGGCTCGGTAGTATGTCCGAAGTATTTTTGGTACTGTTCGTAGATTTTATTACATATTAGGTTGTCACGAACATCTTTCATGAAATCTGTCTTGATACCATCATAAATAATCATATTACCTCACTTTAGTTTATTGTATTTTGTACTGACGCCTTTGGCTTTTTCGATAGGATATTTCTTACGAGTTTTTTCTAATTTGTTTAGAATGATTTCTTCTGGGTCGACTTCCAGTTTACTAGCCATTTGAAAGCAGTAATTAAAGACATCGGCAAGCTCATCACAAACTTCTTCTTTATCGAATTTATTATCCCACTGGAAACATTCGAGGAGTTCTCCTGCTTCTATGGCAATTGATTTAGCAAGATTTTCTGGACTATGAAATTGATCCCAGTCACGTTCTTGATTGAATATTTCAATCTCCCTTTGAACCTTTTCCATGTTTTATATTATATACCTTTTTGCGCCAGTTTGCGAATTTTTGCCATTCCTCTTTTTTATATATGATATCCGAATATAAAATTATTATTCCTTTAGTTTCTAGAAAAGAGATATATTCGGAAATAGCATCAATTGTTTCTTGGCCGAGATACTTACTATGTTCTTCGTATTCTTGGAGTATACTCATTTTTCTCCTTTTAGTTTTGCAAGATTATTATCATGATTCCTTTCATATTTCAACCCCCTACCACTTACTTATGGTTTTTTAGGTAATAGTTTGGTTTATGTTTGGAATTAATTGGTCAAAAAATAGCACCCATTGCTGGGTGCTATTTTTACATAATTCTGTCGCGTGGTGGACACGGATCATTGCCTTTTGGAACCGTATCGCTATCCATGATTTGACCGTTTGGTCTATGTATGCGGACTTCACCACCGCCTTGATTTCTAGAAAACTGTTTTGCGAGTTTTTCTGCTTGAATATTGTTGGTACATGAACACTTGCGCGACTTGCCCCTTCGCGTTTTACTAAATAACCGTTCCTTCGGTTATCCGAGACATGATAGTTTGCTTTGCTCATCATTTCTTCTTTTCTGAATGCCTACCCATATTGACATGCTTAGGTTGTTAACATACAATAAGAATTCATTTGGGGAAAATGTAATGGGTGAATCGCTAGCTATCACTGGCGATTTATCAAATTGTATACTGGCATAAGAATATGGTTGCCGGCTTTTACCTCCATCCTCTCTACCAACTTATCAGATTTCACTATAAAAGTCAAGATACTTTACAGAAGTTGTTTGATTTTTTGACATTGTGTAGTATAATGAGGATAGATAAGTGAAAGGAAAATACTATGAGTAGGTTTAATGTAAAAGCAATTATTGATGCCAGGAAAGCACGCGGGCTGACACAGGAACAGGTTGCGGATATTCTTTGCGTGAGCCGCCCGACTTATATCAATATCGAGAATGGAAAGAAGGAGCCTACTTTGAGTCAAGCGGAAGTGCTGGCTGGTGTTTTTCGGTTGAATCTCGAAGATTTGCTGGATACTTCTGACGGTGTAGCGGGATTTACGGATTCGGCGGATGCTTTTAATAAGTTTAAACAGGTACTTTTGAATGCGCTGAAATATGGCGCAGATGAAGATGGGAAAATTACGAAGACTAAACTGGCAAAGTTGGTGTATCTTACAGATTTTATTTGGTTTTATGAAAACTCTAAGCCACTCACGGGTGTGAAATATCGCAAGATGCCGCAAGGCCCAGTGCCATATGAATATTTTAGGGCGCTAGATGAACTGGAAGAAGACGGTGTGATTTTGCGCGAATCTAAAGGGCAGGCGATTATGCTGTCGCTTACAGAAAAGCAAGCGCCAACGGGCAAATTGGCGGATAAAGAAATCGAAATGGTAAAAAAAGTGAGCGAAGCGTGGAAGGGTAAGCCGACAGCTGATATAGTGAATTTTACACATGAGCAATTGCCGTGGCAGATTTGCTTAGACGACGAAATAATACCGTATGGTTTAATCTTCCAAGAGGAGCCGGAAAAAATTTATGGACCAGTGCAAATATAATGTCATGTTTGAGGCTTTTGCGGAAAGGCATTTTATGAAGTCTTTCGCAAAGAAATACAAGTCCAGTTGGGCAAAGACGCGAGATAATATTGGGTTCATGTGTGGTCGTATTGATAATATGTTGGAATCGCAAAGGGCGGATTTGATAGTAACGTCGTCGGATGGGTACTATAGAATAGTGAAGTTGGATTTTGCGATTTTTGGAATTAAGATGTCGCCGAAGCGGTCAGGGAATCGGTGCATTTTGTGTGTAAATGATAGGCTAAGACTGGTACGGGTGCTGTTGGTGTATGCAAAGACAGATTTGCCTGCTAAGAATGAGACGCAAGAATGGAAGAGATTGATACGAAATGAGTATGATGATGTGAAGGGATGGTTTGGGCTATAATAAAGGAGTGACATGAATTATAAAAAGGAGGAAAACATGAACTCAGTTTTCGAAACAGCGTTAGAAATTGCCGTGAAGGCGCATAAGGGGCAGGTGGATAAGAATGGGGTGGCGTATATTTTGCATCCGTTGGCGGTGGCGGGGCTTCTCAATTCGTTGGAGCTCAAAACCATTGCGATTTTACATGATACGATTGAGGATACGGATGTGACGGCGGAGTATTTGTTGGAAAAGGGAGTTCCGAAACACATCGTGGAAGCGGTGCAACTTTTGACGAAGCCGGAGGACGAGGAATACGAATCGTATCTGCGGCGCGTGAAAGAGAATCTTAAAGCGAAGCAGGTGAAGCTAGCTGACCTTGCGAATAATACCGATCCGAAGCGAGCGAGTGGGTTGAATGAGGCGCGGAGGAAGAAATACGAGTTAGCCAAGAGGGTGTTGGGAGAATAGTTATAATTCTCGTGTTAAATAATTAGAGAAGAACTCTTGGATACTCGGTTGTCAGATTTTTTGTTAGAGTTTGCCCCGCCAAGCGAGATACTAGATTATTTGTCTTCGGAAGATGCGAGTCAAAATAATTGGGTTGAACCTATTATCGCCTTTGCTCCGAGCTTCGCTCGGCGATAAAAACGCTATTTTATGGCTTTACAATGCATCTTAGTGCGAAGGCATCCCATTTGTTGTAGGCTTTGACTGGCGTGACTTCGTTATTGCGATAGCCGAGGCGGAAGGCGTTGCTATTGTTCGATGCGGTTGCACTCCAGAGACGTCCGTAGTTACCGCGACCGCCGGATTGAGTTTGGTTAAAGTCGCCAGAATAGATGAAGTTATTTGGGAAGGATACTAGGCCGCTGTCGTTGTTGGTAGCTCCACCGTTGACACTGCTATTAAGCACGGCTAATTCGCCTCCCGTACCAGCGGTTGGTAAACGCCAGCCTGCAGGGCAGATATCACCTGCCACATGGCCGCTCGACATGTCGTAGGTGCCATTGCCGGCTGAAGCAGTGTACCAGTTGTACATCATGCCATAACTGTACCATTGGACAGGCGAACTTGCTGTTGCTGAGGCGGAAAGACTGCGGTTGAGATTATTGCTGTTAAAGGCGACTTGGTCGATACAGGCGCTATTATTACCAGTATTGCCACCGCACATGGTATTGGATGTGCTAGACGATGGGGCGGCGGAAATGAAGGCGGCGGTTGGGTTATTGGTGTTACTACTCGAGAAGGTTGTGGTTGAAGGATCGAGGCGGAGGTTTTCAATCATCCAGCAATTACCGTCTGCGAGCTTGGCGACTGCGTATGTGTTGTTATCGCGATTGTCGGTGAGGGCTAGAATGTCCCCAGTGGACATGGCGTTACATTTGACGTTGTCGAAGGTTTGAAGTGTGTCATTGATGTCGGCTGGGAGCCAAACGGCGTATAGAGTAATGAGGTTGTTACTATCTGCATGGCTCGTGAAGCTACTGCCGGTTGAAACGACTTGGTTTGGTCCAAAGATTTCGACGGTTTGGCCGTTAATTAGCTTGGTGGCAGCATCATCATCATGGCTCCAACCAACAAAACCATAGCCGGCACGGGAATAGTTACTTGCTAAGAGAGTTAGAGATGCATTGATAGATATTTGGGAAGTTGGCATAGTGCCTGCGTCGGCTCCGTTGCCATTATAGGTAACTGAGAAGATGGGTTGCCAAATGGCGTATAGGGTTAACGTGTCGCCACTTACTAGACCCATGGTACTTGCGGCGTTACTTACTGACCCGCCTTCTAGGACGATAGTGCCGGTACCATCAGCTTTAGTATTCCAATAAAGGAAGGTAGCGTTTTGTTTTGTAAATGTATTACTGTCAGCTGTGGCGGTGGTAAAATCTACGCCTGTTCGATCTGTCATAGTGCCAGTACCACCATTGGAGTCATAGTGGATGTTGCCGGTGATTGAACTATTATTAGTGGCAATGCAGCGGATGGCTTGACCACGGTATTTGGGGTTGGAATTTGAATTCATATTGATTGCAGTTGGACGAAGCCAGAGATTGTAGGAACGTATTGCGGTGTAATTGCTGGCAGAAAAATATCCACCCGAAACACCTCGGTTAAGACTACTATTAGCGCGCCATTCGCCACTATAGATATAGTTTAATGGGAAGTTTCGCCAACGCTTTGAACCGTTGAGCCCGGTATTTCCTGATTCTTGGTTGTTGCCTGAACCATTGTAGGCCTTATCAAGGACGGCTAATTCACCGTCGATGCCATATCCGGTAGGTAAGTGCCAGCCGGCTGGGCAGAGGTCACCTTCGACGATTATGCCTGCATTTGTAAGTGCATACGTGCCATTGCCTGCTGTGGCGGCAAACCAGTTATAGTATACTCCATAGGAATACCATGAGCTTGCAGTGTCAGCGGTATTATCTGCGGCCGTCAACTCTCGATTGATGTTGTTAGTATTAAATTTTACTTGGTCGATGCAGGCTGAATCGGTGTTTTCGCAGAAGGAATTGCTAGATGCTGGGTGATTATTGATTGCGGTTATAAATGACGCTGTTGGTTTATTGGTATTACTGCTGGTGATCTGGAGGTCTTGGCTTGATAGATCTAGGCGTAGATTTTCCATCATCCAACATTTGTTGTCAGCATATTTAGTAATGGCATAGGTACTACCATCGCGAGTATCCGTAAGTGCTGTGATATCACCAATACTCATACTGTCGCAGCCTTGCCAATCTTGTAAGTTACCGGCTGATTGTACCCAATTAGCATAAAGTGACAACCCTTCTTGCGATAAATCTCCGGTTGTGATAGTTTGAGCAGGTCCATAATTAGTGCCGGTCCCGTCGGCGCTAGTATTCCAACCAGCAAAGCCATAGCCAGCGCGAGAATAGTTAGATGCCATGAGGGTAGTGTCGGTATTCGAACTGGCAGGTTGGTCAGACATTGTTCCGGTACCGTCGTCGTTATTACCATAGTAGCAAATTTTTTCGGCGAGGCAGGGTTCGAAGTTCGCCACAATGATAATATCAAACGAATTGGTATAAGTACCGGCTGTGAGATTGGTTGGTACTTTGACGCCAAAAGTGAGTGTGTGTTGGTTGGCGCCACTGGATGAAGTTTTGAACAGTTTTACAGCAGTGTTCGGATCTGGGATGGCTGAATAATTTGCGCCATTGTCTGTACTAAATCCATAACCATTACCGAGTTGACTAACTGGAATACTTGTTGACCCACTTGGCATTGTGAAAGTCGGTATTACCTTTGTGTTGTCTGTCGTATTAATAAGATCGGTTGAATTGTTGTTGTTTGCTAGTTTAATCGTGTAGCCTGAGGAGCTAGTGGTGGATGCCGTGATGGTTTGATTGGCGGTCCCAAATTCACCAGGCTGCAAAGTCATATTGACAGTATCGACGGAAATCGAAATAGAGGGGTCCGATTCAGCAAAAGCTGACTGCCCAATGAGGCTCAACCCGAAAATGATACCGAACAGAAAAATTCTTTTCAAAATAACATTTTTCCTCCACACTCTCATACATTCTATTTTATCATAAACGTGATGAATATACCATATATTTTATGTGTAAAAATGGTATATTTTTTGTTTGAATTGTGGATAAAAGCATGTATACTATTGACATCGAGAGAAGGACCTGCAGTGGATATATGTGGGACACCGCCCTCTTTTTTTGTTGTCGATGGTATAATATGACTTATGGACAAGTACATAAACCAATCAATCACTGCGCGGAGGGAGGCTTTTGGGGCGAATTTTGAGATTGATGCGGAAGCGCAGGGGAAGATTGACGCGCTGTTTGCGGAGATTGAAAAGCTGGGTGCGAAATGTAAAGATGTGGGAGAGTTTGAAGCGGAGTTTGCGAAGAGTCCGCTCAATCTGCGATATCTGGATTTATTCACCGAAATTGCGACGAAGGGAGTGGTCAAGGATACCGCAAAGGGTGCGGGATCTGCGGAAGATTTGGCGGTAGATGCGAAGAAGGATGCTACCGCAAGCGTAGTAAAAGGTACGGCAGCAGGCGTAGCGCAAAGCGCAGCGGAGCAGGCGCTCCAAAACGCCGTGCCGACGACGCGGGCGGCGGTACATCAGAAGGCTTATGACGCGGCGCGGGGTGTGTCGGGGCTTGACGATGCGATTGACATCGCTAAGAAGGCTAGCTATGCGGCGCATCTTGGGAAATTGTTTAGGAAGAAAAAGGAGAAATAGAAATGGGACGAGGAATTGAAATAGGTTGTAAATGCCGTAGAAAGGAATTGATGCTGGGGTAGGGATGATGCATCCTATGGTTTATCAAGAAACTATGAATAAAATACGGTCTGGAAAATATGGTTCAGAGATGCAGGATTTGGTTAAAAGCCGTAGATTTATTGCGGCCGATGTTGAGATGTATGCTTATTGGTGTGATGGCTGTGGATGGATAGATAATTTGATGGCGCTCGATTTGTATGAGCCGAAAGATGTCGAAAAAGTAAGGAAAAGAGTCGTTAATCGTTGGTCGGCTGGCGATAAGAATAATAAGCAAAGCGTGGAAGAGGTTGGAGATTTGTCATATTTTACTGTGCCAGATGCGGATTATCAGCTACTTAAAGAGTATAAACATGTTTGTCCAAAATGCGGAAAAGTAATGAGAAAGATTGATTCGGCAGACCTGGAGAAAAAGAGTTGCCCGAAATGTGGAGAAAAATACAAAGTCGAGGATTCGTTTATTCTATGGGATTAAAAATAAAAGATATAGCATGAATGAAGTATTCGAAACAGCATTAGAAATTGCCGTGAGGGCGCATAAGGGGCAGGTGGATAAAAATGGGGTGGCGTATATTTTGCATCCGTTGGTGGTGGCGGGGCTTCTGGAAACGCTAGAGCTCAAGACCATTGCGGTTTAGCATGATACGATATTGGTGTTAGGGACAGGATTTACGGTGGATATGTTAGTATTATCCTTTTGAACATGAGCATTTTGTAATTATGTAGAGGTGAAGTATAATGTAGGTATGGAATGGCGGAGACTGTTTGAAGCGGAAGTTGTTGAGCGGGGGCGGAAGTATTTTCGTGCGGGTTTGGTGAAAGATTATCATGAAGATGGTGGGTATGTCTCTGCTGTTGTTTCTGGGGCTCATGAGTATGAGGTTTTGATAAAAATTGGTGAGCGTGGCGAGATAAGAAAGACAGCTTGTGATTGTCCTTATGCCGACTCTGGGTGGAATTGTAAACATATGGTGGCGGTATTATTTGAATACGATAAGAGGCATGATAAAGAGAAAGTAAATCTTGATACTAGGATAGATATAAAAAATGTGAAGGACGAGATACGGCATTTAAGGAGAAGATACTTAGGTAGATATGGGTATATCGAATATTGGAAGGCGATGAAATTTGCGGCTGAAGTGTTGGGGTATTTGGATAGAGAAGCTCATATTTTGATTGGGCAAGGGGAGCAGGAGGACGCATTCGAGCTTTCGAGTTTTATTTTGGAAACTATGTGCAAAACGCCGATGGATGACGATGGGGGGATAATGGACACAATGGATTCTGTTAGCTTGGTGTGGCATGAGATTTATGAGAAAGCAGATGGCGAGATGAGAAAGAAGATGTTTGATTGGATGATGAAAAAAATGGACGCAGGTAAGAATGAGTTTGTGGTGCAGGCAGTGAAAGAGTTTGTAATGGCGGAGTTTGATGGGAAGTCTGAACTGCTTAAAAAGATGGCATACTGTGAAAAAATGATAGAAAAGTACAATACTGGTGAAATAGAAACTGGTGGGATACGATGGGTGTTATATAAGGTGAAGATTATGAAACAACTAGGGCTTCCGGACGCGGAGATTAGAGAGTTTTACGATGAATGGTCTGGTGAAACTGAGGTGCGGATATCGTTAGCGGATTGGTTGGTGGAAAACGGAGAGTATGAGGAGGCGAGAGATATTTTGGAAGAAATAATAAAGAAAAGCGATTTGTGTTACTATATTGATACTTGTGGACGGAAATTAAACGTAATTTATGAGATGACTGGGGATACGGAGGCGAAAAAGAAAATCTTGCTGAAAATGATTAATGAAAGCCTAGATGACGATAGGGATTTATATAAAGAACTAAAAGGGCTGTACGAGAAAAGTGAATGGGACGATGTGAGGGGTGAAGTGATTCGTGGGATGTCGCGACATTTTGACAAGGCATATTATTATGCGTTGGAAAAAATGGATGAGGAACTGTTTGGGTTGTTTAAAGAGGCGAAAAGTTTGGATTTGTTGAAGAAATATGCCAAAAAACTTGACGAAAAGTATTCGGAAAGAATAACGGAATTGTATAAGGAGCTGTTGGAATACGAGATGCTTAGAAGTATGGGAAGGATGGACTATCAGAAAATAGTGAAATATTTAAAATCGCTATGCGAGGTTGAGAGTGGTGAAAGGGTCGCGCTAGAATTAGTTGAAAAATGGAGAGGTGAGTATAAAAATCGGAGAGCGCTACTTGATGAGTTGGGGAAATTTGAAAGGTGGCTGAGACTTTGAATTTTGTTTATGTTAGAGTATAAAGGTAATCATGCAGAAGATTGACAAAATATATTTCGACATTGATGGGGTGATTCGAGGCGTGGTGTCGCCAAAGGAAGATGTGATGGCTTTGCTTCGGTATTGCTTGAATAATTATCCGGGGGCGGTTTATTGGCTGACCACGCATTGTCGGGGCGGGGAGAATCATACGGATTATGCGCTTAGAGGTGAGTTTCCGGATGAGTTTGTGGATGAGCTATGCGCTAAAGTCTTGCCGACGGATTGGGGGGTGCTGAAAACCGATGCGATTGACATGGATTCGGATTTTGTGTGGTTTGATGATAATTTGTTTGAAGCGGAAAAGGCTGTGTTGGAGCAGAATTATGTGCTAGACGGGTTCTTTAGAATGGATCCGCGGGAGCCAGAGATGGCGAAGAAAGCGCTGGAGTTTTTGAAACGTTTTAAAGATTAGCAGAGCGGAATGGGGTTTTAGCGGAAGCGAAACTAGTGAAAAATACTGAGGTGAAAACAGTTATGCTCGAGATCTGGGTAGGTTGGGGGTTGTATTATATATTGGAGTATGCTAGAAAGTAGGTGGGTTGGAGAAGTTTTGTTTGCGAGTAATATAGATTCCCCTACAAGGGAACGGGCGACAAATGGCGAATGTGAGCTAGAAATTAGAGGCTACAGCGCGGTGCGGTGCGTCCGTTCCATAAAGGGGGGATTTATACGTTGGTTTCTAGATAACCTTGGTTGCCGTCCTCCCAAGTTTTGCGAAAACAAAAACAGAAAGGAGGTGCGCTATGGAAATAGAATGCATGTTCTACTTCAAACTACGGCGCAAGCCAAAAACAAAAAAAGTTACTGTCGTCGTAGACGAACAGTAACATTCACAAACCCAGGCATGATTCTAGACTCTCATGCCTCCTGCTACCATTATAGCAATGGTAGCAGGGTCCAGTCAAGAATAATTCGATTCTGAATTAGATAAAATCCTAGGTAGCTCGTGTAGGCCACCTTATACAAGATGTAAAAATGAATTATATAAAAAGGCGTCTTACTCGTCGTCACTAAGATCATAATCTTCGGCGCCTAGACTATAGCCCATTTCGTAGGCTTCGCGTTCGTCGTCGCTTAGCTCGTCTAAATTGACAGATGAGCCGAATCCGGAGTGGGGAAGCATGTGGTGATCCTTGTCGAATCGGCCATCTTCCATACCGAGATTCTCGTAGTATGAAGTATCGTAGTAGTCGTCTTTTTCTGAGAGGTTATCATCACTGGCTTCGTCATCATCTTCATCGTCAAAACCATCATCATAATCATCATCGTATAGTCCGGAATCTTCTTCATCGTCGATTCCGAAATCGTCATCATATTCATCATAGTCGTCCATGACGTCATTATACCATCCTTACTGAAAAACACAAAAAAATCAGTTCGACAGACCGATGTCCGCCCAACCACTAATGATTTAGCTCGATTCCTTGGCAGATTTTGCAGAGATGAATAGACTCATCTTCGGGGTCAAGTGGAGGACCACAGCTATCACATTTACTCATAAGGCTATTATAGCAAAATTTTTTGTTATAATGCATTGATAATAATTAATAATAGCCCAATCTAGCACACCCTTAAATAATCCTATATAATCCCGTTAGCACGAAAGATAATATTAAGAAGCCACGAGAGCAAATATTAATGTATAATAATAGCATGAGTCAAGAAATAGTAGTTCACGGAATATATAAACATTTTAAGGGTGATATGTATATTGTCGAAGATTTGGCGAGACACTCTGAGACTAATGAGATCATGGTTATCTACCGTGCGCTTTATGGCAACAATCAGTTGTATGTGAGGCCACTTGAAATGTTTTTGAGCCCGGTGGATAGGGATAAATATCCCGATGTAAAGCAAAAGTATCGTTTTGAGCTGCAGGAAATAAAAAGCAAGAGATGATTGTTGCGAGGCTATGCCATAAGGGCAAGAGATAATTATTGTTGCCAAAATAGGCTATAGAAGTAAGAGATAAATGTGATTTGCGAGGCTATGTTGTATATTAATGGCTTGATTCGGATTTTTGTTCGTCTCTGATACATCCGAGTCGAACGATGAAGAGGATTGAGCCGAAGAGCGAAGCGATGACGATTTGGCCGAAGGTACTGATAGGGGAAGAACTTATGTGGTGAGCTGATGCATCAGTTGATTGGATTTGCGTGTTTGCACCAGAATCTGGAACCTTGATGGGGATGTTTTCTTCCTCTTCCTCTTCTTCTTCGGGGATGAGGTCTTTTAGAATAGGCATGATGCTTTCGGGGATGTGGCCGATGACGAGGTTCTTAGCATTGCTGACTAGGCTATAGGTGTAGTATAGGGAATAGTTTTCGCCGTAGGTGGCTTGAGTATACTGAGCGTCTGCGATAATAATTGGGGCTAAGGCTTTGACTAGGAGTGGTAGATTAGCTTTGATAATGTCGAGTTCTTCCTCCTCGATAGGTGGAGCTCCATCATATACTGTTTTGTAATCACTGTATTGGCCAACATAGTTAGCAAGACGAGTGGCTAGATCGTCTACATCGGCATCGGTAGCGGTGCCTTTAATGATGGCAACAAGTTCTTGATAGGTCGGAAAATTGGCGAGTGCTTCTTCTAGGTTCGAACCATAACCACCGGCCAAAAGATCCCTGAATGCATTAATTGCTATCATGTAAGGTAGACCTTTGTCGGAATCTATCAGGAAATCAGTAAACTCGGATTGGTGGTCAAGAGTGCGTGATTGATAGAGCTTCATGATGGCAGAAAGGGGAGCTTTGACCTTAGAATCGAAGTATTCGCGAGTGAGGCCGTTGTCGTTGACAAACTTGATCCAGGAATCCATGAAATCGCGGCCGTTGACGGTGGTAACGTTTTTAGTGAGACCTTCGTTGTCTGAGAGGATATTGAGAGCGGTTGCTGGGTTGGCAAGCTCGGCGATATTGACCATGGCAGTGGTGATGTTAAGGTCTGCGGGATGGATTTCTTCGTAGGTGCCAGTGTTATGAAAGCCCCAGAGCTCAGGGAAGACATAACCGAGAAGGAGGTCATTGCCGTCTTTGACGTCGTGGATGTTGGTGTAACCAGTGGCGGTGGTGCTGGCTTTTGGTGCTCCGAAAGTATAGACGTAGAAATCGTCGGCAGACATTTGATAACTCACGAGATTGTTATTAATGGTCTTGGCGAAGAGGTCGATAACAGCGCCGCCTCGTGAGTAGCCGACTGCCCAGGTTTTGTAATTAGACAAATTATGACTAGCAACGTATTGGTTAAAACGATCCACGATAAAACTAGCAGATTCAGAAAAACCAGCATGGTCGCCAGAGGTGCCGACATTGAAATTGGATAGCCATTCAGTAAGGTAATTGTAGTTGCGTGGAGCGACAACAACCAGCTCTTGACCACTCGCAAGTTTTTTATGAGCAATAGTGGTACCCATCGAGTGACCATCTTCTTCCGAAGAGATATCCCAACTCTGATAATCGGAAAAACCGAGCTGGCTTAGTAAATCGTAGAGTTTTGGATTGGGGCTAGATGGGTCGGCGGGGTAGCCGTCGGCTTGGTTCTCGTAGCCGGCGAGTGCAAGAGCATACGAAACAGCGCGAAGTTTTGGGTGATCGCCTGGAGAAGGTTCGGAGAAATAGCCGTCGCTATAATTAATAGTATCGGTTTCGTCCAGGGCGTCGTAAGCTGTTGCCCACGGATGATCTGGATCTTCCACGAAACCATAGTAGGGGTAAGTGATAGTGATTTCGTTTGGGCTGTTTGCAAAAGCTTTGCTGGTAAATTGACTGGTCACGCTAAGTGCAATTAATCCAGCAAAAAGTATACATAAGTTTTTCTTATAAAAACTGGTGTTTTTGATAGAACCTCGCATAAAAACTCCTTTTTTATAACTCCACTTGAGAATACACTCATTGTCTTAATACTATTTTAACATAAACAATATAAATTTGTAAGATTTTTGTGTTTTTTACAACATGGGCAACCATTAGAGTGTCATATGTCTAACTCTGAGATGTATTACATCAATGCGTCTCAGATTAATATGGTTATTTCTTTTTAATCTCGTCAATCTTCTCTTCTACGGTCCGAGAGTCGAGTCCACCATCTAAATCATCTTCGGTTATTATCAAATTTCCATTTTTCTCCGTAATACCATTCTGTTCATATTCTTTTCTTTTTTTCTCCCAGGCTTCCTTATATTGAGCATTACCTAACATACCTAGATGTTCCCAGTAAACCGTTTTACCACTTGGTGCTATGATTCTAAAATCTGGTCTTCTGTATCTACCACCGTTTAAGAGCAAGTGACTTTCATATTGGTATTCTAAGCCGCTAAAATGAAGCTGGTTGGCGATAATCAATTCTGATTTGGATCTAACTTTGGTCCCATCAATGGCAATATGTTTTAAGTCATTATTGTAAAAGCTATTATCATATTTAATAATCGGAGGTAAACCGTCTTCAGAATCTGGAACAAACTTGAATAAGTCAGTAAGGCGAGCCTCAACATCGGATTTATCCATGTAATCAAGTAGATCTTTTAATTCTTTATTATATATAAGATAGATTTTATCCTTATGGCGCGTTAATGCTGTATAGATCAATTCACGACTGATGAATTGGCTGGCGTTTTTGCTATTTGGGGCATCGTACAAAACGATTATGGTATTATGATAAGTGGAGCCTTGCACTTTATGCGCTGTCAATGCATAAGCTAATTCTATTGGTCTATCATTATCGGTTATGCGAGCACTACTTGCGCTAGCTTTGTAGCCGAATGATATTTTTGGATTATTGGAAAAGACTATATTCAGTATACTACTACGTTGATTGTTTTTGATGCCACAGACCAAGCCAGTGGCTCCATTTGGAAGATAGTATTTGTTGTAGGTTTGCGTACTATATTCATAGGCGTCTTTTTCTGTATTTACGGTATTAATTACTTTGTCACCTAAGACAATCCTTTCTTCACCATATGGATAACGAGTCCTAGCGTACTTAAAAGCATCTGTTCCGGTGTTTTGCCTGTATTTTTCGTGAAACAATTTGTTGAGCGCCCTGGTTCCTAGATGTTCTTTATTCTTATAAGGGGAAATAACCTGCCAGCACCATTCGTTATCTTTTTCCATGAATCTCCTATCGAAGTTCATCCATACATCATTGATGCTACCGCCTATAGATTCGTCAAATTTAAGTTGGTCGTCAATCCCGTCCATTCCGGTTATTCTGGCTACAGTTTCAAATGCTTTATTGGGGATTTCATCGAGAGACTCATACCGAATTAGTTCAATATTGCCCAGATTGTTATCTGTTTCGAGGATATCGTCTATCTGGGGTGGATTGCTTGTAAACAATTTAGCAAAATCCACGTCAAAACTACGATTGTTTTTTTGACGCCAGTTATACTTAAGCTCAATAAAGCAATCGGGTCGATGTGCTTTCACATAGTTTATAGTATCAAGAAATGGTCTCCCCGCACCAATTGGGGGTAGCTGATTGGAATCACCGACCAAAATGACGCGTTTTGCGCTTTTTATAACATCAAGTAGAGTCGCAAATTCTGGCTCAGTTATCATGGAGCATTCGTCTATTATAACGGTAGTATATTCCGAGGTTGTTTTGCCTCGCAGCGAATATTGCTTGCTTTCGCTGTCCCACCTACCACAACTGAGTAGAAATTGTGCTATTGTTTGGATAGTGATTAGATGAGATCCCTCAAATTCTTTTGCAAAAACTTGAGCCGCTTTACCGGTTGGAGCCAAGAATAGTACCCGCCCCATATGGATTCTGGGCTCTTTGCAAAACTTAACAACTACAGACGTCTTAGCGGTACCTGCGCCACCAGTCAAAATCGAGAATGAATTGTCGGTAAGCTTATTCAAAGCATCAATTATTCGGGGGCGCTCTTCTATAATTCTAAATTCTTTTTCTTTGAATGAATCTTTCCAGTTTATAACTTGATTACAGCGTTGATTAAGCCTACTATTGATGCAGCTGACAATGACATCGTCAAATTCTTGCATTGCAACCGTCTTATAGTAAGTAGTGTGATCTTCGGATGCATCATTGTCATTTATGATGCGAATTGGCGTCTCTACCGAAACAACATATTCTTTAAAGAATTCATCCATGCCATCTAAAGTGAATCTGTCTAGTGGCATAAATTCAAGATCCGTCCTATAATTTTGTACATAATCTATAAATTTTTCGCGAAGACATATTGTATTGCCAAGTGTCGCTTCCTCTTGTAATAATCGTAACAACAAAGCGCGTAGTCTTCTCTTATCATCTGGCTCAATTCTAAAAACAGTGAGGCGCTTATCCTTTGGCAAGACGGCATAATCAATCTGTTGCAGACGTATCGCTTTTTCTTCGGATGTTCCAAGAGTTTTTTCGTATAATATGTATGGGTTATCGATAAATGCCATTCTGAAATCCTTATTACTAGCTAGTTCAATAATGTTTTTCATTTGATGCGCATCTAGTTCGAACTGACATAGGTTCTTGGCAAAATCAATTCCTATTGAATTGATGAAAGCTCTCCATCCCATAATCTGAGAATCTGATATAGAATTAAGAATAATACTGTTTTCTTCGTCGGAATACTTTTCTCTATGTTCTATGACATCTAAAACCATTTCTACTGCATCAGCATTATTGTCCTTAGCAATCCTCTCGATGGAGTCCGCCAAATCAAAACCATATTTTATTCTTGTCGATAAAAAAGCGCCTAGACCTGGGTAAGTAGGGCGATTACTCCATGCCTTTTCGATTTCTTGGTCTATCCAGTTAATCTTTTGTTGAATGTTGTCGCCGATATTATTAAGTTCGCAAGTTCTTAGAACTTCTCTTGCCCTATTTAATGTCCATATGGTCGCATCTGTGGAGACATAATCTGTGGCATAAGAATAATCAAGTTGGTATTCTTGGGGTACGATAACTAGAAAATCGTCTGGATTGCGATCTGGGTGAGTAGCTAGAAATTGCTTGATTTCGGAAAAAGGGAACAGAAAACCGTCTTCACCAGAATGCCTGATACTGTGACCAATACAACGCTCCCAAATTAGAGGTTCAACTTCGCTTTCGCCATCGTATTTATTGAGCTCACCAATGCTGGAAACATGTCCGATACCGATCAGAATACGTCCGTATGTCTCCGTAAGTGAGCAACGCTTAGAATACGGAAATATGAGTGATTCGCCTGGTTGAATGTTTTTATAAAAATACTCGAAGATGGTTTTTTGGTTTTTGCCATGCGTAACCCAAATACTTTCGTAGTCTATTTCTTTGCAGATTTGTTCTTCAAGCGTTTTATCATACATTGTCGGATAGTAATTAGCAATTGCCTCTGCGTTTTTGTTCTCTGTGAGCATCCAACGAAAAGGCCGCGCAAGGAATGAGAATGGTGCTATCTGTATACCTGTCTGCTCGTCTAGTTTTTTGAATAGTGGCCTACCTACGTATGGATGTTTTACGTTGATAGATTGTAGCTTGCCGCACATAAACCGACCAGATTCTCGAATACATTCTTCTTTTGAACTACAGTATGGGCATTCTTCGTCATAGATTGACCAACCTTCTTCATGCCATGGCACTCTTATTGAAATATTCTTCATGTTTGGTTTCTCTAGTTATATTTAATATGATACTTTATATTATAGCACCAATAATTAGTCCTATGTGCCATATATTGATTTTCTACAAGCGTCTCTTCACTTTTTATAAGGATTATGTTAAAATGTTGTTAGTAGTTTGTGGTTAAAACAAAAATATTAAATCGTATCTGATATAAATTATACTGCTAGGAGGTCAATGAAGATTATTCAACGAAGATTCTTGTTTATGCCACAAACCATTGCTTTTGGTCTTGCTATTGGACTAGTGGTTCTGTCCTTGATTTGTGTAAGGATATTTAATTCTGTGTTCCTCTATGCAGACTCTCGACATTTAACCGCTACTATCAGTGGCGAGAATGGTAGCGTCAACTTCTCTCCTGGTGTCAATAATGCTGTTGTGGATTTTAAATATGTGAAATCTGGCTCATACGCTTCAGATTCCAAGACTTATGACGCAAAAATTGTGATTAGAGACATGCCAGTCAATAAAGCCAATAAGGAACTTTCTATTATGCTTCCGATAGGTATGGCTTGGGTGGATGACGCCTCTGGTGACGAGAACGTTTTGTCTCAATTAGATATTAATAACCATGGTGGAGTAGAAACCGTTAGCATCGGACAAACTGCATTAGACTACAATTTTCCGAATTCTGGTAAACGTATTTATCATATTATGGACGATGCTTTATCTCTCACATTAAATATAAAAGTTAAAGCAGATAAAAGCGTTGATTTGGGTTATATAACGAATGCGATTACCGTTCAACTATCTTATGATGGTTTTTCGGAGAGTGGAAAAGTTGACGTGAACGTCCCTACTGGATTGGCGCAGCCAGGACGCTTTGCCGTAACAACAAGGACAAAATATGTCACACCAGGTGAAACTTTTTCAAGAGATGAAGACTATATAAAAGTTCTACGCAGTAGCTTTGTTGCCGATCAATACGATACTCAACGCTTGATTAAGCAGGTTAAAGTCAATTTCCATGTTTCTAACCCTAGTGTAGTGATTGAATTAGGGACTGCGAGCTCGACATATTCGCTTGACGACTCGGATAAAAACAATGGGAATTATACTTTATATGTTAATTTTTCCTCAATTTCAACAGGGAATATATCACCACTCTTATACAAAGTAATCTTTCCAGATAGCTTATCTCCTGGAGATACTATCACCATCAATGCGACAGCGGAAACGACGTATTGGCAGCCTGGCAACGGGTCATCGGCAATTCCGTTTGGCAATCAACAAGCTATAACGTACTCAGTTTTGCCAGATGGGGAAGATGTCACGGTTGGGTGGAGCAGTCTAAACCCAGAAAATACTGGTACTGCAAACAATATCAATGTAAATAGCGCCATAGAGGAAGGAATTAACTCAGTCGGCGTACTCGGATATGGATATATTAATAACCGTGGTAGTTCGGATAGCAATACAAAGTCTGTTCATTTAACTTTTGACACTAGCGTATTAGGAGTTATGGGCCTTATGTTGCCTTGCTCGCCGACTCGAACAATTGACACAGTACATGTCAAAACGGCTCATAATGTTGAGAAGGATGTCGCAATTAACCGATCTTGCAACGCCTATGGTCTTTCAGGTGTCGTATCTTATTCTCATCTAGGCATTAATAGTGATGATTATATAGCAGAGCTTACTTATGAACTTGGTATTATTCCGAAATCTACGCAGCTACGTCAGTCACAGCGAAATGATGGCAGCAGAGGACTTATGATTATCGGACGGCGACTTGACGCTTCTAGGGCTGGAATTGCCACTATTGAAATATATGATACATCAAATCCAGCAAACACAACTGGTGTGGCCACTATTACAAGCTCAGTCTCCAAGAACTCTGGTTTATTTCTTACCGCCAACAGTACTAAGGTAGTAAATGCTGGGGAGGTCTTAAATTTTTCCACTACTATATCCAACTATTCCAACACATCGTCAGTTGGATATATATATGGCGTCAAGAACCCGATAATTTACATTCGCTCAGAAGCGCGCGATGCTGCTGGTAATTTTCTTCCCGTGTCGAACATTAAAATAACCAATGGCTCAGCACGTGGCAATGAGGATATCACTGCAAAGTTCGGACAAATAACTTATGAGGATACTGAGACTGCAAGGGTATACAAGATTGATAGTAGAACGATTACGGATGGCTCTGCTAGTATAAACAATCAGACTCTTTCGACTACTGGAGCCGTAGCTCAAGGCAGTCTGGTGGTTTCATTCTCGATTGAAACAGGACTTAGCACACCGGACCAAACTCATAGTATTTCGGATATGATTTTCGTACAGGATCCAACTGTATCTTCTGTCGCCTCTAGGTCCATCAGAGGTAACCTGTATCATCTTGGCACAGGAACAAGTAATACCATTCGCGCAGCTACAAATAATTACTACCAGATTCGCAGTCATCAGTCCATAGGTGTAGAAAATGCTGGCAAATACCCCACCTCTGATGGCTGGATTACGTGGTCAGAAGGTAGTAGTCCAATTACTATCGGAACATCGGACGTTTCTATAGTTAACATGAAAACTTCTATTCTTAATAACTCTGGGGTCGATGTCCCTGGCCCGACCATGGTGTATTTACCAATTCCGAAAAAAGGTCAAAACTGGGGCTCTCTTAGCTATAATAGTCAGGATTTCAATTTCTCAACCACACTGACTGGTGCTATATCAAACCCTAACAGCAACCATTTCACTATTGCTTATGGTAGGGATGTCACTCCTTCCGATAACGGCTCTGAACTGGAAGCGCAGGACTCCAAGTTCAGTACAAATGTGTCTGGATGGAGGGCTTCTGATTGGGCAAGCGTTAATTGTATTAGAGTCATCGCCATGAACATCCCCGCTAATGCTCCAAGTGCAGCCGACGTTTATGATTTCACGTATAATCTAAAAGTCGATAACGCTTCAAATACTGATGAGAATACAATCAATACTTGGAGGCCGATTTATTTCCAACAATTAGTTAATTCCACTGGGGATGTATTCGCTGGTTGGTATAAAGGAAGTTATTTGGCCGTCAAATTGTCGGATGGTAAAATTTCAGGAAAGTTATTTGTCGACAAAAACGAAGACGGTAAATTTGATTCCGATGAACTACCCTTGTCGGAAGCTGGATGGAAGGTCGAACTCTACGACCGAAGTTCTAGTCGAATTGTTCGCTCTACGGAGACCGATGCTAGTGGCACATACAGCTTTATTGAGCTGGACAAAAGTGAAAATAATTATTATATGATTGTCACCAACAAGCACCCCATCGGTAATGCTGGAACAACTTATCTTTTCTCTCCGAAGGGAACAATTAGCACAACCGGCAACTATAATGCCGACAACCAAGCAGAGGGGAACAGGACTTCTAATCCAGTCGACGCTACGGCCTATATTAACCCCATTGCGCCAGATAATGCTATTGGTAAAGCAACCTACAACATTGGCCTTATCGAGTACACGCCAACTGTTACGTACTCTGGCCGCGTGGTCTTCGAAGATAACGAGAATCAATTCAATACTCGCCCTGAGTCTGTTCTTGTTCAAATAACTCCAAACACAGGTGAAGGTACAATTATCGAAATTCCAGCTAATGGCTCTGGCTCATGGGAAGAAGTCTTGCCAAAATATGATAGTAATATGAATAAAATTAATTATTCTTTCAATACTCCTGAGTTAACAAACTATACGAAGACGGAAAGCTACAACGAGTCTAGCCATATCTACAATGCCACTTATACCCAGAAAACGGCTGTTTTGACGGTTCATCATTATATAGAGGGAACCAATACTGAAGTTGCTGACAGCGAGGTAACTAATATGTACTGGGGGCAGCCTTATTCGACCGAGCAAGTTGAGACAGCAAATTATGAATATAGTTCTGTATCAGACGATCACGATCCTTCTGGCATTATTTCCGGAGACACAACCATTATTTATTATTATAAGCTGAAGCATGGCACAGTGGTTACTCATTACTATCTCTTAGGTACTGACACCAGCATCTCTCCGGACGCGTCTGTAGAATATGAATATACGGAGACTTATGTCACATCGCCACTCGAGATCATCCCAGAAGAATATGCCTACTACGAACTAGTGTCAGATGAGCCGGCCGGCTATACTGGTATCGTTGAGGCTCCCATCATCGAAGTGACATACTATTATCAGCTGAAGGATCCATCGCTTCGTTCCTCAATTTCCATCTCTGGACCAGAGTCGCTCGAAAACACAAATTCTGTCACTCACTATACGATCAATTACTCTGCTCACATTGAAGATTATTCTGGGGAAGCTATCGTCACGCTTGTTTGTAAATTACCGTACTCTATTGACCAGGCTACTTCTAGGCTTGATGGTGGCATCTACGATGAAGAAAATAAAACTATTACTTGGAATAAACACTATGATATTAGTACTTATACAGATGGGGGTGATATTATTGATACGCATGATCTAGAGGCCGTGTTTACCAACGCAATTCCGGGCAGAAGCCTGTTGGTTACTGCGGAAGGTCTTATTGCGCTTTCTGATAAGAACAGCTTTTCTGCCGATAGTACGGCTACGATGGTACCGAACATCATTGAGGATGCACCAAACACGGAGGTACCAAATACTGGACATGCTACATCTTCAAAAGATAATTCTGCTATTGGCAGTGGCGTGACATTTATAGGTTTTATTGGTATTATTAGTGTGTTTACTGTAACAATTTTGATTAGAAAACGCCGTCCAAAAATTGATTTTGAGGCAAAATAGATTTAATCATCCTAAAATGGAATGGTAATACTGCATGAAAAATCTCCATATAGCAGAAAATGTGATATAATAACACTATGCGCCTGTGGTGGAATTGGTAGACACGCTACCTTGAGGTGGTAGTGGCCACATTTACGGCTGTGCTAGTTCGAGTCTAGTCAGGCGCACCAAATGTTTTAAGATTTGTGATATAATGAATGATGATAATAAAGGAGGTAAATGAATAAAAGAATTATAGGAATGGTAATTGCTTTGTTGGCTTTTATTGTTGGGCTTGGGGTCGCTATGCCTATTGGTGTCTATGCGGAAGACAATAAGCCAGAATCGTCAGAGAATTCTTCCGAGAAGAGCTCAGTTCCTGGTACAAATATCAGTTTGACGCCTGTAAGTAAGATATTGCAAATCTCTTCTAATTCAGTTTATGAGGATAGTTTTACTGTAACAAATGATGGTGATGCCTTGATGGAAATTGAGGTCTATTCCGCACCATATTCATACGTTTATTCCAGCGAGAATGATTCATATCAGCTAGGGTTCAATAATAACACCAACTTCACTCAAATGTCTCGTTGGATTACTTTTAAGAATACTGGCGGAGTCTTCGAGAAGAAAACTAATTATTCTATCAATCCTCACGACTCATTAAATGTTGATTATAAGATTTCTACTCCTGATAATATACCGTCGGGTGGACAATATGCTGTGATTTTTGCACATACGCTGACTGGTACCATATCTGCGAACGGTATCAAGACAGAAGCGAGCCCCGGCATCGTCGTGTATGGGCGCTCTACGGAAGGAGAAGCGATCATTAAGGCCGATGTGTCGGATATGAAAATCGTGCACGGTCCTAGTGATAGCGACAGCAACAAGTCATCTACTAGTATTTATGCTTCTGCGAAGGTCAAGAACAGTGGCAATATCGATTTTAATGCTAATGGAAAACTAAAGATAGATCCAATTATTGGTTTTTCATCGTACGAGACGCCGTCATCGGGAAGTGTTATTTCAGTGATTCCCGAATCAGAATTGACCGTATCGGATGAGTGGAAGGATGCGCCTGGTTTTGGCCTGTACAAGGCAACTTGGACTGTAACGATTGGAGAAGACGTAAACACTATTGAACAAATGATATTCATTAATCCATTTTTGTTTATAATTATTGTAATTATGGTATTGACATTAATAATCGTATGCGTTATAATGGTGATTAAGAAGCGCAAAGCACGCCGTTCTAGACTGGCCATTTAGACGGCTATCCATTGCGAGTGGATGAGCTTGCGAGTCAAAACAAATATTAAACATAAATAGTGAGTGCAGAGTATGAAAAAAACACAAAAAAGAATTGCAGGCTTCTGTGGACTTGCGGCTGTTGTTGCGACAACTGTTGTTGCAGCAACGTTGCCTGGACCAGATGTATCTGCAGCGACAAATTCTAGCTTTACTGATACGCTTAATGTGCGTGTAGTAGGCGAGAAACCTAATATTATCATATCAAAGCCGACACCTGATTCTACAGTAGTGTCTCCTTTTCAAGAATTGAGTTTTACATATGAAGGTGTAAACGACATTGTAATAACAATTACTTATACCGATCTTGACGGAGTGACTCATACATCGACATATGGTTCTCCAATACATGCTGATTATGTTCCTGGAAGCTTCAGCGATACAATTGACTTATCAGGAGAAGAATTTGGGTATGGTGATTATATAATTACGATTGAAGGAAGTGGAACTGATGGCGTACCTGGCGTAGATTCTATCAACTTTAGTTATTATCCAGCGAGCGTGGAGATTATCGATACTCCGGGGACGAGTGGAGGTTCAAGTGATGGCAGTGGACAGGGAGATGGTAGTGGACAGGGAGATGGTAGTGGACAAAGTGGTGGTAGTGGTCAAAGCGGTGGTAGTGGCGCCGTAGGTGGAGATTATACCGTCAAGTTCGATTACGATAACGAATCAGGATTGGGCGTAACTACCGATGCCACTGTCTCTATTAGTGATACAAATAGTGGCAAAGTAGTTAAGGAGTTTCCTGTAGAGCCTTTCCCAACTGATACATATCGCATAATATTCGCGAACTATGGCTTGCCGAGTGGGACTTATACCATCACAGTACGCATTGGATACACTTACAATGGTAATACATATTATGTATATTATACACGCACCGTTACATACAAGGCTGCCTCTATGGCTGTTCCAAATACAGGTGGCATCCTTGGTGAATTGAATATTTCTAAAAGTGATTATCTCATTACTGGGTTGATTATATTTGGGTTAGTTGGAGTCGCTGGATTTACATTTGTGATGAGAAGAGGAAACAGCAAGGGACGACGATAACGACGTGGTAGCATATACTCTGTGATCAGATGTCGAGCGCTCTAAACTGCGAGGGCGCTCGATTACTTTGACAAAAAAACGAACCAGATTATTTCTGGCTCGTTTTATATTGATGACTATTCAGTCACGCCCAACTCAATGCGCTTAAACTGACGAATGGTGATATTTTCGCCAGTTTTGGCAATGGCTTCTTTGATGAACTGCTCTACAGTCTTGGAATCGTCGAAAATATACGGCTGGTTCATTAGAACCTTGTCGGCAAAAGCTTTTTTGACTTGGCCTTCGAGAATCTTATCTTTCATATTGGCAGGCCCTTTGAAATTAGCTTCAAGCTCTTTGACTTTTGCTGACTTAACTTCTTCAGGAATATTGTCTTCGCTGACATATAGTGGGTTCATTGAAGCAACCTGCATGGCGATCTGGTGAGCTAAGGTCTTGAATTCATCAGTCTTGGCGACAAATGAAGTCTCACAGTTAACTTCTACGATTGCACCGAGGCGGCCATCATGAACATAAGCTTCGATGAGCCCTTCACGTGTCTCGCGGTCGCCGCGTTTTTCGGCCTTGGTAAGACCTTTTTTGCGCATGGCTTCGAGGGCTTTGTCAAAATCACCCTTAGCTTCGACCAATGCCTTCTTGGCGTCAGTGAGTCCAGCGCCGGATAGCTCTTTTAGTTTCTTGATTTGTTCAACTGATATTTCAGCCATAGTTTTTTCCTCCTTAAATTTAGTTTACGCAAATTATTTTTTACCTTCTTTAATGGCTTCAACAAAATAGTCCAGAAATAGTTGAGTGGCCTTAATAGAATCGTCGTTACCTGGTATAGCATAAGTGATGGGAGTAGGGTCGACATTGGTATCAGTGATGGCAAAAACTGGAATTCCGAGTACGTTTGCTTCCTTGATAGCATTCTTGTTCTCGATTGCATCAGTGACAATTATAGCAGCTGGCTGCTCTGTCATGTCCTTGATACCACCGTAGCGTTCGTTGAGAAGATTAATTTCTTCTTGGAGGCGCTGAACTTCAAGCTTAGAATAGCGGCTCTCGAGCTCGCCCGATGCCATGCGACGCTCAAGGTCTTTGAGTTTTTTAATCTGGCGATTGATCGTCTCGACGTTAGTAAGCGTACCACCAATCCAACGAACTGTAACGTATGGCATGTTGACGGACTCAGCAGAAGCTTTGACGATGTCTTTGTGTTGTTTCTTGGTGCCAACGAAGAGGACCTTTTTGCCGTTCTTCACAACCGCAGTGAGCTTCGGAAGAGCGACTTCGAGTGCTTCTACGGTCTTATCTAGGTTAATAATATGCGCATCATTGCGCTTGCTATGAATATATGGTGCCATTTTGGGGTGCCAACGACTGGTCTTGTGACCAAAATGAGCGCCGGATTCAAGCAGTGCTTTCATATCAACAGCTACTGTCATATGATTTCCTTTCACTTTATCTCTTGGTTTTGACGCAAACGTCAAATTTGCGTTAGGAAACCTCCCAGAGATTGTTTCATTAAATATTATTATCATTATTATGATATCACATCTTTACATTTTTGTAAACATTTGATATAATTGGTGTCAGTTATGAGTAAAAAAGAGTTACACCCAAAAGATTATCGCGACGTCGTGTTTTCCGATGAAGCGGCTGGCTTTTCGTTTTTAACCAAATCCACGGCGAAGAGCAGCGAGACCATTAAGTGGGAAGATGGTAAGGAATACCCTTTGGTTAAGGTTCAGATTTCTTCGGCTTCGCATCCGTTCTTTACAGGAGAAGAGAAGATTATCGATACTGAAGGTCGTGTGGATAGATTCAAGGCGCGCGCAGCAAGAGCAGCTAAGATGAAGGATGCCCTTGAGAACAAAGCCAAGAAGGCAGCTCGTGAAGCCGAAAAGAAGGCTAAGGCAGCTGAAGAGGCAATTGAAGCAAAGGTATAAAGCCTTCAAAATCTACAGAATCTGGTCTTTTGGGCCAGATTTTTTGGTATAATTAATTATATAAACAAGGAGTTAATATGTTCGACACAAAAGAAGACCGCAAAAAAATGGAGGAGGCGGTTGAACGCTTCAAAGAAACCATGAAAAAAATACGCACCGGAAGGGCGCACCCCGATATGTTATCTAGTATAAAAGTCGAGGTATACGGTCAGTATATGCCACTAAATCAAGCGGCAAATATTACCGCTTCGGATGCAACTTTACTAGTTGTGACGCCTTTTGACCCTGGAAACATTGCGGCGATTTCGAATGCAATTCGTGCCGACCAATCACTTGGATTAAACCCTGCGGATGATGGTCGTGTGATTAGGGTTCCGATTCCGCCACTCACTGAAGAACGACGTAAAGAAATAGTTAAGGCTGCGTCCTCAAAAGTCGAGGAAGCAAAGATTGCAATACGCAACGTTCGCGAAGATGCGCGCAAGGCAATTAAAGTAGCAGAGGATTTGAGCGAAGATATGAAAAAACGCGCCGAAAAAGAGATTGATGATTTGACCAAAGAGTTTACTGACAAAATTGACGCAGAATTCAAGTCAAAATCTGAAGAGATTATGAAAATATAGCTCCGTAATAATAAGAATGGTTGCTAAAAAGCATAATTAGCAAGAAGAAATTAGACCCGAATAACAATTCTGGTCTAATTTTTGCTATGCGATTATGTATTTATGATATAATTATTATATGGATATTTTTATAGGGGTAATAGTAGGATTATTGGTATTAATGACGCTAGTCACGGTGCACGAATTTGGTCACTTCTTGGCGGCAAGGCGCAATGGAGTGCGTGTTCCAGAATTCGGGATTGGTTTTCCTCCTCGTGCAATCGCTTGGATAAAAGACCCGAAGACGGGCAAGTGGCGGCGATTGAAGCGACAGGAATGGAGTAAAGAGAAATCTACAAAAGTCGTCGTCTCTAGTAGTAAGAGTTCGTCGTCTAGCGTGGAAGACGACTCGAAGAAGCTTGTTCAGAAAGGTATGATTTTTAGCTTGAACTGGTTGCCTATTGGTGGGTTTTGTCAGATGGATGGAGAATCGGCCGAAGATAGGCGTAAGGGGACGTTTGGCGCGGCAAGCTTCTGGTCAAAGACCAAGATTCTGTTTGCAGGCGTAGCGATGAACTGGCTCGTGGCGTTTATAATATTTACAGTGCTAGCGTGGACTGGGATGCCACAGTTCCTGGATGGACAGTTTGCAGTCGAGGGCGACACAAAGGTTACTGCAATTCCGGTAAAAATCACATCAGTAGCCAGTGATTCACCCGCAGATAAAGCTAATCTCATGGAAGGTGATAAGATATTGGCAGTGGATGGTAATGAATTCTTGTATGTTAGCGAGATAATCGATTACAATACCGAGCATGCCGGCAAAGAAGTAGTGTACACTATCGAACGTACGGTTGACTGCAATGCTCAGCCAGAAGAGAGCCACTGTGCGACGGTCGGCCCGCAAGAGGACAATAGTGCTCCGACAATAGAAGTACGAGATGAATTCAAAATTAAACTTAATCCGGAAGATGCCGAATATCAATTAGGTGTCACGATGTCTTCTGAACAATCATTGTCATATTCGACTTGGTCGGCACCAATTGTCGGCGCAGGGCTTACCGTGCAGCTTACTGGAGAAACCTTTAAGGGAGTGGGGATTATGCTTTGGAATCTCGTGACTGGTGTTGGCTCACAGTTTAGCTCCGATGAAGCAACGCGGCAAAGTGGACAAGAGGCGATTTCGTCAGTTGGTGATTCAGTATCCGGACCAGTCGGTATCATTGGCACACTGTTTCCGGCATTTACCGCCGCAGGTCCGACCAATTTAGCTTTCTTGGCAGCGTTAATATCCGTATCGCTAGCTTGTATGAATGTGTTACCAATACCGGCCCTGGATGGTGGTAGGTGGTTGCTAATAGCTATCTATAAAGCTCGGGGTAAAAGATTGACTAAAGAGACTGAGGAGAAGATTGTTTCTAGAGCTTTTATGGTGTTGTTGGCGTTAATATTTATCGTGACTATTCTTGATATCATAAGGCTAACAAAATGAAAAAACAATCCCAGCAACATACAAAAACGCCTGTTGACAAGAAGTCCTCCTCGGAAAGTGACTCAAAGTCCAGTAAGAGCAAATCCTCCTCCGTCAACAACAAGGTTAGTCGAAAGCCCCACAAAACTTTATCAGGGAAGGATAGAAAAAGAATTGCGATTGGGGTATTTGTATTGTTGCTATGGACTGGTGTTTCGATAGTGATTTCACAATTAATTGTCGGCTGGATAATGCTATTGATCACGGGAACCGAGTTTTTTATGCAACCAGTAACCCAGGCTGTCTATTCGGCATTGAGCTATGTGCTGGCATTCATAATGATTGCGTGGGCTCCAGCAAAGATTAAGATAAAATGGAAAGAATGGGGTGAAGGTAGCTCAAGCAAAAAGCATCACGAGAAGCATCCTGTACTTAGCCGTAAAGTGTTAGGAATTCATGGGCTACCAACTTGGACCGATATTGGGTTAGCGCCTATAGGTTTTATTGTATCTTCGTTTATTGCGGCTATATTTTTGTCAGTATTGAGTGCATTTCCTTGGTTCGACGTCTCTCAGAATCAAAGCCTATTGTTCGATTTAGGTGTAAGTGGTGGCGACAAGATAGTGGCCTTTATAACTTTGGTAGTCGTAGCGCCAATAGCGGAGGAGCTAATCTTCCGAGGGTGGCTATATGGCAATTTGAGGATGAAGTCATCGAAAATAATGACTGATAATGCTTCGATGATTGTTTCCTCGATACTTACATCGGTATTATTTGGTGTCGTGCATTTTCAGTGGAATGTGGGCGTTACCGTATTTGTATTGTCGATAATCCTCTGTGCAATGCGTGAGATTACTGGGACAACCTATGCTGGAATATTGACCCATATGCTTAAAAATGGAGTAGCTTTCTATTATCTTTTCGTATTACACAGTATAGCGTAAGTTCACAAGAAAAACCCACGCATAAGAATTGCGTGGGTTTTGGCTTATAGCCTGTAGTAGCGAGCGATGAGCTCGCGGGTGTATTTGTAGCTTGAATTTGTCGCGAGCATCTGTTCATGATACTCACCGAGTGGGATTGATTCCCGAGCATTGGCGCATGAGGTGGCGCGAATCATTCCATCACTAAAGAACGCAGTACTGAGTGAGACCTGCGTATTTGGCGTGCGTAACTCATGAGTAATGGAATCCAGATATCTGGAGCTAGTCAAGCCCAGCTCTTGCCCTTGATAGAGACAGACGGCGCGGGC
The DNA here is from genome assembly GCA_947166405.1 of uncultured Candidatus Saccharibacteria bacterium. Classification (GTDB taxonomy): domain Bacteria; phylum Patescibacteriota; class Saccharimonadia; order Saccharimonadales; family Saccharimonadaceae; genus Nanosyncoccus. Next base: position 2,468 of record CAMVEA010000003.1, on the reverse strand, counting down.
TTGAGTATTGAAGAGATGCCACAGAGCCTCTGTCGTAGTAAGCCTGCAACGCTGAGTAAACCGTGGGGCGTTGTGGCCTTCAGTATTCAGCATGAATCCGTAGACTTCCTCATTTTGGTGAGCTGATTTGAGAAAACTATACTCACCCATATCGGCAGAGGATCTGACATATGCGTTCATGACATATTGAATTGGAGTTTCGTCGACATAATGATTGACTAGCTCTCCATTGGTGGGGTCAAAACATTCCATCATAAGAAATGGCGCTTGATCCTTATCGGGAAAAAGTGCATTGATTACTTGGTCATCCCTGTCACCAAAAACCAGATCGTTCATCTTTAGGCTGGGACTATCAAGGTCTTTATTAAGCCCCTGGGGGAAATCAATACAAAACCCATCGACTTTACGTTTGATCCAGAAATGAATTATCTTCTGGAAAGCGGAGACAAGATCTTGATTAAGATTGCCCTCAAGGAACCAACATAAGTCCGCCTGGTCGTCGCGAAGTAGGCTTAGATAATACTTCTTGCGTTTCGCATCATACTTCCACGCAGAACGTCCGTTGAGGATATTTGTCCAGCCTGGACGGTCGCTCCAGCAATATCGCTCTGGATGCTGGCGAAACCAGCTATGACTAGTGCTAGTGTGATTAAGAACGAGATCTATGATGACCTTCATCCCCAGGTGATGAGCCCTGTGCACAAAGCCGTTGAGCTCTTTTAGGTATTTTTTGCGATTAGGAATGTCCTGATCCTGATCATACCAAGGATACTCCAGGTCGCCGCTCAACCAAACATGAGTTATACCCAAACTAGCTATTCGGCTCAGATGTTTGGTCATTTCGGCGAGATTTGGCCAACTAGGCGCCCACATTTCGTACACTACAACTTTTTTTGCCATGGTATAGCACCTCCTTCTTCTCTGACAAAAAAATTTCAAAAAGTGCTAGGTGTCTTATTATTATATCATACTTTAACGATTTTGTCTAGTTTACGCTGTTCGAAGGTGTGGTATAATGGAGTTATTATGAGATTATCGAAAACTTTTATCAAGACTCTGCGCGCGGCTCCAAAAGATGAGACGGCGAGAAACGGCGCTTATCTGGTACGCGCTGGATATATACACAAAGAAATGGCGGGGATTTACGATTATCTACCGCTGGGACTTAGGGTGCTAGAGAACATCAAGGACATTGTTCGTGAAGAGCTAAATAAGCTTGGGTGCGAAGAAGTATTGATGTCGGCGCTTCAGAATCCTGAGCCATGGGAGAAATCTGAACGGTGGCTGAGCGAAAAAATCGATATTTGGTTCAAGACTGAGCTGTCGGCTGGTGGGCAATTAGGGCTCGCACCTACGCACGAAGAGCCTGTAGTGAACATGCTTAAATCATATATTTCGAGCTATAAGGATTTACCGTTATATGTTTATCAATTTCAGAATAAATTCAGGAACGAATTGAGGGCGAAATCAGGCATTCTGCGTGGAAGGGAATTCTTGATGAAAGACCTATATAGCTTTCATGCCACCGAGGAAGATTTAGATAGGTTCTATGCCGAAGTCGAGAATGCTTACCGACAAATATTTGAGAGGTTGGGGATTGGAAATTGTACCTATGAGACATTTGCGAGTGGAGGAATATTCTCAAAGTATTCACACGAATTCCAGACCCTTTTGCCAGTGGGCGAAGATACAATTTACTACAATTCAGACAAATCTGTAGTACTTAATAAAGAAGTATACAATGATGAAGTATTGGCAGACCTAGGAGCGACCGATGAAAAGTTCGAAGAAACTACTGCTGCGGAAGTAGGGAATATCTTTAAGTTGAAATTCAAATACTCTGAGCCATTGGGGTTAAAGTATAGTGATGAGGAAAATAATCAAAAAGTTGTATATATGGGATGCTATGGAATTGGCGTGTCGCGAGTGATGGGCGTGATTGCAGAGAAGTTTGCTGACGATAAAGGCTTAGTGTGGCCTGAAGCCGTAGCGCCTTATGAGTATCATCTGATTGGAATTGGTGAAAAGGGAATAGCAGAAGCAGAGAGGTTCTATCGGGGACGAGAAGAGGTGGTGCTCTATGATGATCGCGACAAGCGTCCTGGAGAAAAGTTTGCCGATGCAGAGCTTATGGGGATGCCGGTCAGGATTGTGATTTCCGACAAGACGTTGGAATCTGATAATGCTGAATTACTCTACAGGGAGTCTGGAGAAGTCCGGAAAATAAACATCGAGGAATTGTTTGGCAACTTCTAGGCTCATTGTAATTATGCCATACAATTCTTTGCATACTTGGTGTACCTCTTCAGTACAGCATATTATCATGCTACTATTAGAATACTTGGTGGGAAATCATAGTTTATATTACCCTTGCCATTAACGGACTAGATATTCACGCTTTTGCTGTCAAATAATATGTCTAAACTCAAATAGATCGTGAACAATTTGCCTCGTTTATAATAGTTATA
>CAMVEA010000002.1 GCA_947166405.1 uncultured Candidatus Saccharibacteria bacterium | reverse complement strand
TTGCTTCGTGCCAAGAAGCAACAGGCGGGTAAGAATAATCAGGGTCGCATTACTGTGCGACACCGTGGTGGTGGCGTTAAGCGTCATTACCGTATCGTAACTTATAAGTTGCCAGAGAACTTGACTTTTACTGTCGAGGAAATTGAGTATGATCCGAACCGTTCGGCTCGAATTGCTCGCGTGAAAGACGAAAACAATACTTATTATTATGTATTGGCTGATACTAAGATGACAAAAGGTACTACTTTTAAGACTGGTAAGGAAATTGAGGTTGAGAATAGCAACCGGATGCCACTTGAAAGCATTCCAGTTGGTACATTTGTATATGCGATTGAGCTTACTCCTGGTAAGGGGGCGCAAATGGTGCGTGCAGCTGGGGCTCAAGCTCAGCTGATGGCAAAGGAAGATGGCTATGCTACTCTCAAGATGCCTTCTGGCGAAGTACGCAAAGTGCTTGTGGGCTGCGAGGCTTCAATTGGTACTGTATCTAATGTCCAACATCAGAATGTGAAGATTGGTTCGGCTGGACGTCGTCGCCGCAAGGGTATTCGTCCAACAGTACGTGGTGTCGTAATGAATGCGACTGATCACCCGCATGGTGGTGGTGATGGTGGTCGTCATGGTTCTGGCAAAGCACCTCGTACGCCTTGGGGTCAGTTGACACTTGGTTATCGTACTCGTCACAATAAGAAAACTAATAAAATGATCGTGCGCAGTCGCCACGAAGGAAAGAGGAAATAATGTCTAGGAGTCTAAAGAAAGGTCCATTTGTGGACTATAAGCTCGCAAAGAAGATTGCCGCACTTTCCAGCGAAGATCGCACCGTAATTAAGACTTGGGCGCGCCAATCTACGATTTCGCCTGAAATGGTAGGTAGAACAATTGCCGTTCACAATGGTAAGGTTCATGTGCCTGTGTTTATTTCGGAGAATATGGTGGGTCATAAGCTTGGTGAATTTGCGCCAACTCGTAAATTTAAGCGCCACGGCGGTAAGAAAGCAGCTGAGGCAGCGGCAGCGAAAGGAAAGTAATTATGGCAGAAACATATTTTGCACATGCATATGAGAAAGGGATTGACTCGCAGCCGCGCAAGACTAATATAGTGGCGGCATTGGTGCGAGATCGTTACGTAGCGGATGTAGTGGTGATTCTGGAGCATACACCACGTCGAGCTGCTCGAGCGGTACTCAAGGCAGTAGAATCTGCAAACGCTAATTTATTGAATAATTCAAAGGTGTCGATTGATCCTAAGACTGTACGGATTGCACGGATTTTCGTGACGAGTGGTACTAGGATGCGTCGATACGTGCCTGCCTCTCGAGGTAGAGCGCTTCCTTATGAGAAGATTTCGTCTAACATTTTTGTTGAGGTCGCAGGCGAAGAAAAAGTTAAGAAAACTGCTTCTGCGGATAAAAAGGCTGCTCAAGAGGGCGCCGATGAAAACTCCGATAAAACAGAGGTAAAAGCGAAAAAGGAGAAAAAGTAATATGGGTCAGAAGGTTAATCCCATCTCTTACCGTCTCCAGATTAGCAAAGATTGGTCTTCGAAGTGGTTTACAAGGAAGAACAATTTTCGACGCTGGTTGACGGAAGACGATCGGATTCGCAAGACAATTGAGGAGCGATATAAGTCACGTCCTACAATTGCGCGAATCAATATTGAGCGTTCTGCCAACTTGACTACGGTTACAATCTTGACCGCTAAGGCTGGTGCAGTAATCGGCAAGCAAGGCGCAGGCATCAATGAACTTAAGAATCAACTCGAAAAAATCGTCGAGGGTCCTGTTAGGATCAACGTCGAAGAAGTTAAGAAGCCAGAGCTCAACGCTAAGCTTGTGGCGGAAAATATTGGTTTTCAACTCGGTAAGCGTATGAATTTTCGCCGAGCTGTAAAAATGGCTTTGCAATCCACAATGAATGCTGGCGCCAAGGGCGTACGTATTGAGGTGGCAGGTCGGCTTAATGGTGCTGAGATGAGTCGCCGTGAGAAATTCATCGATGGCTCCGTGCCGCTACATACGCTTCGTGCTGATATTGATTTTTATTGTCATCATGCGCCTACAATTGCAGGTATCGTTGGAGTAAAGGTCTGGATTTATAAGGGGGAGAAATAATATGGCACTATTACTACCGAGAAAACAAGCACATCGTAAGGTTCGCAAAGGTAAAAACGAAGGCGTAGCTACACGATGCAACACAGTGGCATTTGGTGATTTTGGCTTGATGTCGCTTGATAATGAGCGAATAACATCGCGTCAGATTGAGGCTGCTCGCCAGGCAATTACACGTTATATTAAGCGTGGTGGTAAAATTTGGATTCGGATTTTCCCGCATACTCCTGTAACCAAGAAACCTCTAGATGTAAAGATGGGTTCTGGTAAAGGCGAACCGCAGTTCTATGTAGCTAAGGTGAAAGCTGGCACAGTGATGTTTGAGATTGCTGATGTGACTCCTGAGCAAGCTAGAGAGGCTCTCAGGCTCGCTTCGCACAAATTGCCAGTAAAATGTAAAATAATTAAGAAAGAGGAGTTTTAAAATGGCACACACTTTGATTGGAACCGTGACTTCTGACAAGCGCGATAAGACCATTACCGTCTCCATTGTAAGTCGAGAAACACATCCTCTGTATCGTAAACAGTACTCAAAGACTCGTAAGTATACTGCGCATGATGAGAATAATGAGGCACATAAGGGTGATTTAGTACAGATTGCGATGTGTCGTCCGATTTCCAGAACCAAGGCTTATACTTTGGTAAAGGTAATTGAGAAATCACGTGGTACGGTTGAGCTTAGGGAAGACGTTAATAATATTGAGCTGCCTGAAAAAATAGGAGCCGATAAAATTGTTGCGGCTAAGAAATTGGATAATGCTGATGCTGATGTGGCTGTGGCAGAGGAAGCCGACGTCGATGTGAATAATGAAGGTAATGATATGACGGAGAAGTCGGAAGGGGAGGACGAGTAATGATACAACAAGAAACTAGACTAAAAGTTGCCGATAATAGTGGCGCAAAGGAACTCGGTGTGATTCGAGTGCTGGGTGGTACCAGGGCTCGGTATGCTAGAGTTGGTGATATTGTCACTTGTTCAGTAAAAGAAGCATCACCTAACGGTAACGTGAAGAAGAAAGCCGTAGTACGTGCTGTGATTGTGCGAACTGTGGCGCCGATTCGCAGGCCTGATGGTTCGACGATTCGATTTGATGAAAATGCAGCAGTTCTCGTTAATGACGATAAAACTCCAAAGGGTACGCGTGTATTTGGTCCTATCCCTAGAGAGCTTAGAGACGCTGGATTTACTAAGATAATTAGCCTTGCGCCGGAGGTATTGTAATGAAAAGCTTGAAGATTAATGATAAAGTATTGGTGATTTCTGGCGATCATAAAGGCACTGAAGCTAAGATCGTAGGGATTGAACGCAAAACTGGTAAGGCAATGCTAGAAGGTATTGGCGTGGTTGAACGGCATATGCGTAAATCATATGCTAATCCGACTGGTGGAAAGAAAACTGTTCATCTAGGAATTGATTTGTCGAATTTGAAATTGGTCGAGGAAGCGAAGTTTGTGAAGCCTTCTGTGAAAAAAGATGACAAATCGAAGAAAGATGATAAGAAAAAGAAAGGAGCTAAATAATGGCGGAGAATAAGACGGCTGCTGAAGACAAAGCCTCCAAGACTGCTAGGAAAGCAGTAAAGGCTGAATCTCAGACTGGGCCACGCCTGAAAGCTCTCTATAATAACGAGCTGAAGGCGAAACTAAAACAAGAGCTCGGACTCGATAATATTAATCAGGTACCTGAGCTTGTCAAGGTGGTAGTTTCGGCTGGAGTTGGTAAGAAACGCGAAGATAAGCGTTTTACCGAGACAGTTGAATTGACTCTGGCTAAGATTACGGGTCAAGCCCCTACTTCGAGATTGGCAAAGAAATCAATTGCTACTTTTAAGATTCGTAAGGGCATGGGAGCACCTGTTGGTTATCTTACGACTTTGCGTAATGATAAAATGTATGAATTTGTGGATCGCTTGATTAATGTGGCGTTGCCTCATGTGCGCGATTTTCACGGGGTGTCACGTACGGCGTTTGACGCGCAAGGTAATTATAATTTAGGGCTTAGAGAGCAAACTGTGTTCCCTGAAATTACGTTTGAGGATGCATCAGTATTGCATGGGCTAGAAATTACGTTTATTATTAAAAATGGTTCAAAGGAAGGAAGTCTAAAATTGTTAGAACTCTTTGGTATGCCGTTTTCTAGGGAGGCAAAGTAGTATGGCTAAGAAATCTGCAGTGCTTCGTGATGAAAAACGACGTAAAATGTACGAAAAATATAAGGCTAAAAGGGCTGAACTTAAGGCGGCTGGTGATTTGGAGGGGCTTCAGAAGTTGCCGCGCAATGCTTCGCCGACTAGGCTTAAGAATCGCGATATGCTTGATGGGCGTCCACGTGGCTATATGCGTCAATTTGGACTTTCGCGTATTAACTTCCGGGAAAAGGCCTCCAAAGGGGAGATTCCTGGTGTAATCAAGAGTAGCTGGTAGGAGAAAGGAGAGAATATGTCATTACAATCTACTGATCAAATTGCTGACTTAATTACGCGAATTCGTAATGCGGTATTAGTTGGTAAGAATGAAATCCTCGTTCCGACTTCTAAGCTGAAATGTAAAGTGGTGGAAGTCTTGGCGAAAAATGGCTATATTGCTTCGTATGAAGTAGTCGACGGAAAGCCGCGTGGAATGCTTCATGTAGTAATCAATGAGCCTGGCACTATTGCTAAAGTAAATGAAATTACCAAGGTATCGAAGCCCGGTCGTCGTGTATATTCAGCGGCGGACGAGATTCCAACGGTGAAATCTGGACGTGGCATGGTTATCATTTCTACATCCAAAGGTTTGATGACTGGTCGCGAGGCGAAGAAGAATCGCTTGGGTGGCGAGATACTTGTGAAAGTTTGGTAATTGGCTTATACTCTTTTCGAAGGAAAAGAGTATTGCAGAAATGACTAGTAAGGAAAATGAATTGGGAGTGTATTCCAATTCATTTTTTGTTCGGTATTCTATGCAACAAGGCCATTTTATTTATGCTTTATTTTTTTGTAAAAATGTTGTACAATATATTGAAGAAATTATGAAAAACAAAATGCGAGGCATAACCGGAAGGAAGATTTCCAGAATAGTTGTTCTGGTGTTTCTTGATATTCTGTCTTTTATCTTGTCCTCATATTTAACTCTTTGGATGAGGTTTGATTTTCATGACATTCCGGCCAATTATTTAAGCACGGTGACAGATTACTTACCGATAGATTGTGCAATTATGATTTTGATATTTGTGATGGCTGGGTTGTATACTTCGATTTGGCGATATGCTTCTATTCCGGAATTGATTTCGATTGTGCTAGCATGCATTGCTACAGATTGTCTGATGTACGTATATAAGCATTTAATGCTATTGCCTAGCCCGCGTAGCTTTTGGTTTGTTTTTCCGGCTTTGCTGATCTTTTTGACTTGTGGGGTGCGTTATTCGTATCGGATTGGTCGTACTTTTTTCAAAATGGTCGCTGGGCGTAATGCTGTCAACAATATAATGATTATTGGTGGTGGTGAAGCTGCAAGGATGTTGATTGATGAAATGAACCGTAATAAGGATTATAGTTCATCGCGCGTGGTTTGCATTATAGATGACAATAAGTCTAAGGCTGGCTCGAGGATTCGTGGGATAAAGGTGGTCGGTGGTCGTCATATGATTAGTAATGCGGCAGATAAATATCAAGTAAAAGAAATAATCATCGCTATTCCATCTGCAACTAAAGAGACAATAGAGAAGATAGTTACTGAGTGTCAGAAGACTAAGGCTGAGATTAAGATTCTCCCGTCTATATACTTGAGAATGAATCAAGATGCTACGAGTACGATTGCTCAGATTCGTCCGATCAGATATCAGGATTTCTTGGGCAGAGATGAGATTGTGGTAAATGATATTGAAATAACGAGCAATTTGACAGATAAGACTATCCTAGTGACTGGTGGTGGTGGGAGTATCGGGTCGGAGCTTTGCCGTCAGATAGCTAAAGCTAGACCGAAGTTGCTTATCATTTTTGATATTTATGAGAATAATGCTTATGATATCCAACAGGAATTGTATCGAAGTTTTCCTGATTTGAGGTTGGAGACGATTATTGGTTCGGTGCGGGATTATCCGCGACTCGAAAAGGTTTTTTTGAAATTTCGTCCTGAGCAAGTATATCATGCTGCGGCACATAAACATGTCCCATTGATGGAAGTGTCTCCGAACGAAGCCATTAAGAATAATTGCTTGGGTACTCTTAATGTTGTGAAGCTCGCTGATAAGTATAAAGTTAGTAAGTTTGTGCTAGTGAGTACTGATAAGGCTGTACGTCCGACAAACATTATGGGTGCGTCAAAGCGGATTTGCGAAATGATAATTCAAACTTATGACAAAATATCCGAGACGCAATATGTTGCGGTGAGGTTTGGTAATGTGCTTGGGTCGAATGGCTCGGTGATTCCGTTGTTTATTAAACAGATAGAAAATGGTGGGCCAGTGACCGTTACGCATAAGGACATTACAAGGTATTTTATGACTATCCCAGAGGCGGTGAGTTTGATTTTGCAAGCTTCGGTTTATGCGCAGGGCGGAGAGATATTTGTGCTAGATATGGGGAAGCCGGTGAAAATCTACGAACTCGCAAAGAAGATTATTAGATATAAAGGACTTGAGCCTGGAAAGGATATTAAGATTAAGATAACTGGGTTGAGGCCTGGAGAAAAACTATATGAAGAAATGCTGATGGATGAGGAGGGACTGAAGGAAACGCCGAATAAACTAATACATATTGGTAGGCCGATTAAGATTAGTGATAGCTTTTTGGATGATTTGGACGCTTTGATTGCTGAGGCGAAACATAATTCGGATGAGATTAAACCACTGACGGCGAAGATTGTGGGGACGTATAAGGTGGGGAAAGGAGCAAAATGAATAGAATAAAACCATTTGAAAAAAAGATATGGTTGGCTAGTCCGACTATGCACGGTGAAGAGATAAAGTATGTGACAAGCGCTTATGAGACTAATTGGATGTCTACTGTTGGCGAAAACATTGACAAGGTGGAAGAGCAGATTGCTAAAAAGATTGGTATTAAAAATACAGTGGCATTGAGCTCTGGTACTGCAGCATTACACCTAGCCGTTAGGATGGCTGGCGAAAAGCTTTATGGTAAACCGCGAGCTGGTCATGGGAGTCTTGAAGGACATAGGGTGTTTTGTAGTGATGTAACTTTTGCTGCTACTGCTAATCCTATTACATATGAAGGTGGTGAGCTAGTGTTTATCGATACGGAATACGATACTTGGAATATGGATCCGGAGGCTCTAGAAAAGGCTTTCGAGATTTATCCTGATGTGCGTTTGGTTGTGGTGGCGCATTTGTATGGCACGCCGGCTAAGATTGATGAGATTAGAGGGATTGCTAAGAGGCATAATGCTTTGATTGTGGAGGATGCAGCTGAATCGTTAGGTGCAAGCTATAAGGGGCGACAGACTGGTATGTTTGGTGACTATAATTGCATTTCGTTTAATGGCAATAAGATTATTACTGGTTCCGCTGGTGGGATGCTCTTGACCGATGATTTGGAGGGCGCTAATAAGGCTCGTAAATGGTCTACGCAGGCACGTGAGAATGCTCCTTGGTATCAGCATGAAGAGGTGGGCTATAACTATCGAATGAGTAATGTGATTGCTGGTGTCGTGCGTGGACAAATCCCTCACTTAGAAGAACATATTGAACAGAAGAAGGCAATATATGAAAGATATAAGGAAGGTTTGAATGATTTACCGGTAAAGATGAATCCTTACGATGTTGATAATTCTGAACCGAATTATTGGCTTTCTTGTATGATTATTGACAAAGATGCGATGTGTAAACAGGTGCGTGGGGAACAGGATGTGTTATATATTAGCGAATCCGGCAAAAGTTGTCCGACTGAAATATTGGATACCTTGGCTAAATACAATGCCGAAGGACGTCCGATTTGGAAACCGATGCACATGCAGCCGATATTTCGTAACAATGATTTTATTACATGCGGGGGTTCTAGTCGTGCGAAGAGTAATGCTTATATTGCTACTAAATGTACGGATGTGGGGATGGATATTTTCGCGAGAGGTTTATGCTTGCCGTCGGATAATAAAATGACAGCAGAAGAGCAAGATGTTATAATTAAATTAATACATGAGTGTTTTAAATAAGATGAGTAAGAATAATCACAAACCATATGGGCTATACGAAAAATTCTTTAAGCGTGTTTTGGACGTGGTTTTTGCGCTATTCGCCTTGGTACTTCTTTCTCCGATATTGTTGGTAGTGGCGATTTTAGTGCGAGTTAAATTGGGTAGCCCAGTTATCTTTAAGCAAGAACGACCTGGTAAGGACGAGAGGATTTTTAGGTTGTATAAATTTCGAACGATGACAGATGCTAGGGATAAGAAGGGTAGATTGTTGCCAGACGAGAAGCGCTTGACGCGTTTTGGTAGAGTGCTTAGGGCTTCTTCACTTGATGAATTACCAGAACTGGTTAATATTCTGAAAGGCGATATGAGTTTTGTGGGGCCGAGACCGCTTTTGGTGGAATATTTACCTTATTATACTAAAGCTGAGCGTTGTCGCCATGATGTGAGGCCAGGATTGACTGGATTAGCGCAAGTGAGTGGACGCAATTTAGTTGGATGGAAAAAACGTTTTGAAATTGATGCGATATATGTTAATCATGTAACCTTTTTCCAAGATCTTAAGATTGTGTTTTCTACGCTTTTGCAGGTTGTAAGACGTTCTGGTATTTCAGATGGCAAGAGCCAAACTATGACAAATTTAATTGAGGAGAGGGCACATTAGAATGGCAAAAAAAGTTATAATCATTGGAGCTGGTGGTCATGCAAAGGTGATTGCTGATATTGTGTTTTGTGCTGGCGATGAGTTAGTGGGATTTCTGGATGATGACGATGATAAGCAGGGTAGCTTGGTTTTTAAAGAATATAAAGTCTTGGGTAAGGTTTCTGATGCAGAGAAGTATAAAGATTGTTATTTTGTGGTAGCTATTGGTGTTAACCATATGCGTGCGAAGATTGCAGGTAGCTTAAATGTTAAATATTACACGGCAATTCATCCGAGGGCTACGATTGCCGATACGGTTAAAATTGGTGTTGGTAGTGTAGTGATGGCTGGTACAGTGATAAACGTTGATACGGTGATAGGTGAGCATTGTATTATTAATACTGGCGTAACTGTAGATCATGATTGCAGGATTGGCGATTTTGTGCATATTTCACCGGGTGCGCATTTGGCTGGGACAGTTGCAGTCGGTGATTATTCTTGGATTTGCGTTGGGGTTTCTGTAGTCAATAATGTTACTATAGAAGATGATGTTGTTATTGGGGCTGGTGCGATAGTACTAAAAAGAATTGATGATCCTGGTGTATATATCGGAATTCCGGCAAAAAAATTGGAGAGGTAAGTAATGAAAAAGATAGTAGTATTTTGTAATTCATTAATGGGTTTGATTAGCTTTAGAAAAGAGCTTCTCGAATCTTTGCTTAAGGAAAACTATAAAATTTTTGTTGTAGCACCAACAGATTGTCGATACTTGGATGAACTAAAAGAATTAAAGTGTATTTTTGTCTCGATAAAGATTGATAGTCGTGGCACGAATCCGATAAAAGATTTGAGAATGATGATAGATTTTAGAAAAATAGTAAAAAAGATACAGCCAGATATGGTATTAACTTATACAATTAAACCGAATGTGTATGGAGGGTATGTTTGTAGTAAGCTTAATATTCCATATATCTCTAACGTAACTGGTTTAGGTACGTCTGTAGAGCAACCTGGATTATTGCAGGCTGTAACTCTGTTTTTATATAAGAAGGGGATAAGAAGAGCTAAATGTGTTTTCTTTCAAAATGCGAACAACTTAAATTTTATGTTGAATCGCGGGGTCGTTAAAGGTCGATATAGGCTTATACCTGGCTCAGGGGTTAATTTAAAGCATCACGTATTGTTAAAATACCCGAAAGATGGTGTTATCAGATTCTTTTTTATTTCAAGAATAATGCATGAAAAAGGAATAGATGAGTATTTAGAATTGGCAAATTACATAAAAGCAAATTATAAGAATACTGAATTTCATATACTTGGTGCTTGTGATGACGAAGAATATTTAAAGAAACTAAATAAACTTAATAAGGATGGCATTATTATATATCATGGTTGCGTAAAAGACGTAAGGGAGTTTCATAAGATGAACAATTGTACTATCCATCCTTCTTTTTATCCAGAGGGAATGAGTAATGTTTTGCTTGAAAGTTGTGCTTCGGGAAGACCAATTATCACTACGGATCGACCTGGATGTAAAGAAATTGTTGAGGATGGTGTAAATGGGTATATAATAAAAAGTAGAGATATCGAATCGTTAATAAAGAAGGTAGAAAAGTTTATTAAATTAAGCAATAAAGAAAAAGAACAGATGGGTTTAAGGGCAAGGAAAAGAATAGAAAAAGAGTTTGATAGAAACATTGTAATTAATTCATATTTGCAAGAAATAACGAGAGAAAAATGAATAAAACAATAAAGAAAAAAGAGAATAATGGCCCTGTTAGAGTGTTGCAATACATTGGCTGTTTAGAAGCTGGTGGTTCGCAGTCTATGATAATGAACATCTATAGGAATATAGATAGAAATATAGTGCAATTTGATTTTATTGTTGATAGAAAAGATAATATGTTTTATAAAGAAGAGATAGAGTCATTGGGCGGAAGGGTGTATGTTTTTGATGAGTTTTTTAAAGGACATAATTACAATAGCTTCATTAGGCAGTGGAGAGTCTTTTTCGAAGAACATCCTGAGTATAAAATTATTCATTCTCATGTACGGAGTGTGGCGTCGATTGTGTTAAAGATTGCGAAGGAAAACGGATTAGTTACGATTTGTCATAGTCATAGTATTTCTAATGGAAAAGGGTTGAAAGCGATTGTGAAAAAGTTGTTGCAAAGTCGTATTAAATATTATTGTGATTATTACTTTGCGTGTTCTATGGAAGCAGCAGAGTGGTTATATGGACCTGAAATCGCTAATTCAAAAAAATGTATGATAATAAATAATGCGATAGAGATTGAAAAGTATAGATTTAATCAATTATATAGAAATAGGATTCGAAAAAAATACTTAGTTGGGAATGATACTTTTTTAGTTGGACATGTTGGTCGTTTCGAAATACCCAAAAATCATCGTTTTATTCTTGAGTTAATAAGAAGCATGAAGGATAATGATGTCGTTTTTATGTTATGTGGGGGCGGAAGCTTGAAATCAGAATTCGAAAGGAAGGTAAAAGAAGAAGGCCTTGACGATATGATAATCTTAATTCCAGAAACAAACGAAATATTCAAATACTATAGTGCATTTGATTGCTTTATACTGCCATCTTTATACGAAGGCTTGGGGATGGTTTTAGTGGAAGCGCAGTTTTCTGGACTTCCTTGTCTAGCGTCTTCAAATATTCCAAAAGAAGCAATGATTTCAGATGCTATTATGTTTGAAGAATTATCAATTGCTAAATGGAAAGAAAGGATTCTTGAAGAAAGAACAAAGAAAACAAGAAATGATATTCATTTTTTTGACTCTGCAAATGAATATGATGTTAGACAGACTTCAAGAAGACTTTTACATATTTATTTAGACAGTATAGAATTATAAGGGATCGAGATTATGAAAATAGATTACGAAATTAATAATTATAGGAAAGGAAGTAATAATGGATAAAGTTTCCGTAATTATGTCAACATATAATACTCCAAAATCATATTTAAGAAGTGCAATTGATAGTATTTTGTCACAGACTTATAAGAATCTTGAATTGATTGTTGTTTGCGATGGGTCAAAAGAAGAATATAATTATTTGAAATCAGAATATAAAGATGACAGAATAAAGCTAATTTTAAATGAGGAGAATAAAGGTTTACCATATTCTTTAAATCTTGGTATAGAAAAATCGACAGGTAAGTATATTGCTAGGATGGATAGTGATGATATTAGTTTGACGAATAGAATATCTGAAGAGCTTGAGTTTTTACGGAGAAGCGATTTGGATTTATGTGGGACTTCGGCATTGTTAATTGGAAATACTAGAGGAAAAAAGAAACTATTGTTCAATTCTCCAGAGGAAATAGAAGTACAATTATTGTTTAGGGCAACTTTAATACACCCAACAATAATAGGTAAAAGGTGTCTTTTTGAGCGATATAAATATGATAATGATTTTACTTGCTCGCAAGATTTTGAGCTATGGAGTAGAATGTCTGGAAATTGTAGGATTGGAAATTGTGATAAGTGTTTGTTGGAATATCGTGTGCATAAAAAACAGGCTTCGTTTGAAAAGAGCCAAATTCAGCGTGAATTATCAAGGAGAATTATTGAAAAGAATTCTAGTAAAATAACAGGAAAATATGATGAAAAAATCTGTAAGTGCCTTTGGTTTTTAAGTGGAAGAGAGAAAATCACGAAAAAGAATTATAAAGAGTTTAGTCGTATGATTGATTATACTTTGGAGAAAAATCATGAATTCTGTAAATATGATGATAAATTGATTAAAAAGATTTTTTATAACAGGTTTTTTGAACAGATAATTAAGAACAGAATTTATATAGGGAATTTAACTTGTTTTGGAAAAGTTTTACACTCGTATAATGTTAGTGATTTGTTTCATGAATTAATTAACTTAGTATGATATAATTATAGGTGGTATGGTAAACGAAGAAAGAAATTATATTGATAAAGGGTGACAATTAAATGATTTTTATCTTGCTGGCCGGACTAATTTTAGAGTTAATATATTGTTATTATGTTTTTAATAAGGATTTATTTTCTCCTTCTGCGATTATGTGTGAGGTGTTTATACTTAGTACGATAGCTTGTTTTTTTAATATAGATAAGTGGGGGGTAGATTTAAGAACTGATACTGTGGCAGTTATTTTGGGTGGTAACGCTGTTTTCGCTATCGTTTCTACCGTCATTCATAATATTTACGAAAAGAAGTCTAAACATAGAAAAAAAATAAACTGTGAAAAACTGAATTATATAGATATTAGTAATATTGTTCTGTTTTTTATTGTATTAACATATTTTGTTTTTTCTATTCTTTATATAAAAACAAATCTTTCGGTCATGAATGATATTAGTCAAGGAAGTGATATATCTGTAGCTATGGGTATCTATAGGCATGAAACAGTTCATGAAGGTGCGGTCTTTCTTCCGTCTTGGATGACGAAAATGAATTTTGTTTTAAATGTTGGAGTATATGTTATGCTGTATGTTTTTATGAATAACTTTGTAGTTGATAAAAAGAGAAAGAAAAACTATTTAATATTGATATCTATTATAATATATCTTGCTTCTTCTGCATTCACAGCGCAGAGGACTACAATACTGCTTGCTTTTATTTATGCACTTTTCATCGCCTATTCGTTATTAAATAGAAGGTATCAGTTTGTTCAGAAAATGAATTTTAAATTTTTAATAAGTGGATTGCTGATTACGATTGGATTCCTGATGCTTTTTGGTTTGACACGTGGTCTTTTTGGTAGAAGCACAAAAGATTCTGCGTTTGATAGTGTGACTTACTATATGGGTAATTCGATTGAGGCGCTTGATTTGTTTATTGAGAATCCGATAGAATCAAATCAATTCGGGGAAGAATTATTTAGGCAGCCTAGAGTATTATTGTCCAGTTATGGTTTAGCAGATAAGCCTGTTAAGGCAACTCCTCATTTGGAATTTAGACGAGACGCGAATAATAATATTGCGGGTAATGTATATACCGCATATAGATATTATATTCATGACTTTGGTTATGCTTCAATTATTATATTTCAGATTATTTTGGCTATTTTTTATGGTATTTGGTATGAGAAAATAAGTAATAGAAAACTAAAAAATGGTATTGATTTGGGTTTTATCATGTATGCTTGGTTTTGCATTCCTCTATTTCGTTTTTCTATAACGAATGAGTTTTTCAGTAAGGCGACACAGTTCCTTTATTCGTATTTGATAGTTTTTTTCGTTTGGAAGTTGTTGCTTAGATGTAAAATATCATTCAAAAAGAATAAAGGCAGATATTTATTGTCTAGAAAGAAGTAGAATATATTGTATTGTAATTATTCCTAGTTTTAAAGCTATTATAGGATACAGAAACTAAATATGAAGAAAGGAAACAATGAACCATAAGCATAGAACAATAATCCTGAAAGGTGGTGATGGGTTTATGCCATTTGATAAGTCTGGTGTTGCTTTTTCATACTATTCTTGTTATTGGTTGCCTGTTCGTATTATTAGACGGATTGTGCGGAAGCTGAGACTTTATTATTTCTATCCTATTTTTTATGGATCATGGAAGAAAATGATAAAGGATACTGATTTGGTTATTATGTTTGATGCTGGTATCGAAAATGCTGATGATCTTGCGCGATATATTAAACGGGTTAATTCTAAAATAAAAATCTTTTTTTGGTATTGGAATCCGATAAATAATAATAAGGCGGCGTTTGATAGTAAGTTTATTGATGAGATTTGGACGTATAGTCGCTTTGATGCTCAGAATTATAGATTAAAGTATAACTGTCAGTTTTATCCTCAGGTATTAACAAACCAATTACGAGTTGGCCATAATAATATATTTACGGATATTGTTTTTTTAGGAGCGGATAAAGGGCGAAAACAAATATTGGACGAATTAAAGGTTTGCGCTGAAAGGCAAGGTTTGAAGTGTAGCTTTACTGTAATTGAGACAAAGAGCGAGAGTGTGGAATACGGTACTTATATTGATTGCGTAAAACGATCCAGATGTGTCGTTGATATAGTACCAAACCAGTCTTGCGGTTTAACTCTTAGGCCATTAGAAGCATTGTTTTATGGCAAAAAATTGATAACTAATTATCAAGATATAGTTAATTACGATTTTTATAACCAAGAGAATATTTTTATTATTGGCAAGGATGATGTTACCAAATTAGCTGAATTTGTAAAAAGTCCATATAGAATAATAAATAAAAAGATAGTAGATTTTTATAGCTTTGAGAATTGGTTAAGGAGAATTGAGCGTAATGAGGATGTGAAGCCATGAGTATATTGATGAATAAGCGGAACAGAATTATTTCTGATCAGAAACACAATAGTGTTAGTGTAAAGAGAGGGATAATGTATGTTTTTATAGCGAATGCTATAAATTTAGCTATTAGTTTATTTACTGCCTTTTTCTTGCCAAAATTTTTGTCAGTAGATTCATACGCGAATATCAAACTATTTAATCTATACATTACTTATCTTGGCATTTTACATCTTGGTTATGCGGATGGGATGTATCTTAGGAATGGTGGTAAATCGATTTATTCGATTAATGGCAAAGAAGCAAAAGTAGAGTTTAATACCTTTAAGCTTTTTCAAGTAATAATGTGTTTATTGATGGTTGGGGTTTCCCTAGCTATTAATAATCAAGTTCTCTTGCTTTGTTCTTTGGTGATTCTGCCTGTTAATGTGTCTAGTTATGTACGAAATCTCTATAATGCTATAGGGGAGTTTAAAAAATATTCCAGGTTTACAAACATCAATACTTTAATGATATTTGTTATTAATGTAATTTTACTTTTTATTATAAAAACCGATTATTACCTGTATTATATTGTTGCATATGTTGTGACATATTTTGCGTACTGGATGTTTATTGAGTATGAGTTGCGTAAGGTCTTGGGCAGACAAAAAAGTGCTTTTCGGTTTGAGAGACGTTATATCAAAGAAAACGTAGGAACTGGTGTTTTTTTAATGACAGGTAATTTCTGTAACGTAATTTTTACTTCTATCGATAGACTATTTGTAAAAAACTTGATAGGTATGGTTGAATTCGCTTATTATTCTTTTGCTGTTAGCATTGAGAATTTGCTAAATGTGTTTATTAATCCAATTTCCATTACCATGTATAACTATTTCTGCAGAGGTAGAAGTTATGAGAGGGTTATTAAAATAAAAAGATATTCTTTACTACTTGCTTCTATTATTATATCTTTTGCATTTTTGGCGAGATTTGTAATTGAAAGCTGGCTCCCCAAATACTTGAGTTCGATTGGAGTGTTGTTCTTTTTGATTGCTGCACAATATGCGGCAATGCTAATAAGAATTGTACATGTAAATCTTTATAAGTCCAAAAAACAACAAAAGAAGTATTTTGGAATAATGGTGTGTGTCATTGCGGTTTCTTTATTATTAAATATGACAGGGTATTTGATATTTAAGAATACAATTTCTATTGCAGTTGCTACGCTTTTAACTAATACAATATGGTTTATTGTAGGTGAAATTGATTTAAGAGAATATGCGCTGCATTTTAAAGACTATCTTTTCTTTTGTTTAAATATGGTTGTTTTTATTATTTGTGGATTAAATATGGGGGCAATTCATGGGTTTATCGTTTATAGCGTTTTAGCTGTAATGTGGGCACTAATCTTTGAATTTAAGACGTGCAAATCTTTGTTTTTGGAAACTAAGAGAATTATTAAAAAAAGGATTAAAAAGAATAATAAGAATATATAGTAAGCCCTGTTAAGAACAGTATAAGTTTAATAATTGTGTTTTATGATTGAATGTAGGGATTAGATTGTCAACGTTTTCTAAAAATGTCACCTGCATCGGCTACAATAATTAAAACAACTAAAATAGAAGATATTGTTTGATATAATCTCTTCTAGAAAGGATTATTAGTGGGGTGACATTTTGATAAAACAATCTACTATGACATTATTACGGAATAACAACAAATGTAGGGATTAGATTTGTGTTATATTATCTTTCATGGTATAATTTGTGTTATGGATTATACGGTTTATTATTATAATAAGACAATACTAATTACTGGTGCGGCGGGATTTATTGGTGCGGCTTTAGTAAAGAAGGTGTGTGAGGAAAACCCAGAAGCGAAGGTGATTGGGCTAGATAGTGTTAACGATTATTATGACGTGAGGTTAAAGGAATATCGGTTAGAAAATCTGACGAAATTTAAGAATTTTATTTTTGTAAGGGGAAATCTTGCGGATAAAAAAGTTGTGGAAAATTTGTTTAAAGAATATCATCCAGACATCGTAGTAAATCTTGCGGCGCAGGCTGGAGTGAGATATAGTATTGAACATCCTGATGTGTATATTGAAGCGAATTTGATTGGTTTTTATAATATTTTGGAAGCTTGTCGACATTACACTCCGGAACATTTGGTCTATGCGTCGTCATCCTCGGTCTATGGTGGGAATAAAAAGGTTCCTTTTGCGGTGGATGATAAGGTCGATAATCCAGTAAGTTTATACGCTGCAACCAAAAAATCAAATGAGCTACTTGCACATGCATATTCTAAATTATATAATATACCATCGACAGGTCTTCGTTTTTTCACTGTGTATGGTCCAGCGGGACGTCCAGATATGGCATACTTTGGTTTTACGAATAAATTAATAAAAGGCGAGAAGATTCAGATTTTCAATTATGGAAATTGTAAACGTGACTTTACTTATATTGATGATATTGTTGAGGGGGTGATGAGAGTAATGGCGAAGGCGCCTCAGAAGCGTGATGGTGAAGATGGGTTACCATTGGCGCCCTATGCTATATATAATATCGGGAATTCAAATCCAGAAAACTTGTTAGATTTCGTGCAGATATTGCAAGAAGAGTTGATTCGTGCCAAGGTCTTGCCAGAGGATTATGACTTTGATGCACATAAGGAATTGGTGGCGATGCAGCCTGGTGATGTTCCTGTAACATATGCGGATACTTCTGCATTGGAGAAGGATTTTGGATTTCGACCGCATACGAAACTGCGTGATGGCTTAAGAAAGTTTGCGGAATGGTATAAGGAGTTCTACGGATAAGGTTAACTTGACATTTTTGAAAAAAGATATTAATATATAATATAGGAGATATAAATAATGAAAATAACAGTTGCAGGGGGTGGTTATGTTGGTTTGTCTTTGGCGACCTTGATTTCACAAAATCATAAGGTGGTAGTTTTAGAAAAAGACCAAGCCAAGGCGGACATGATTAATAATTTAGTATCGCCAATACGCGATGAATATATCGAGAAATACTTTAATGAAACAAAGAATGGTGAGCGCAAACTCAATATTCGTAGTACTACTGATTATAAGGATGCGATGAAGGATGCAAAATTTGTAATAATTGCAACGCCCACTAATTATGATGATGAGACGAATGCATTTGATACGTCGGCTGTGGAAGATATCATCAAAAAAGTAATACGTATGAAAGACGATAATATTACTATGGTGATTAAATCTACTGTGCCGGTTGGTTATGTTGAGCGTATTCGCGAAGAATATAAGATCGATAATATTTTCTTTTCACCGGAGTTTTTGCGGGAGGGGAAAGCGCTTTATGATAATTTATATCCTTCACGTATTGTAATAGGAGATGATTCTGATAAGGCCAAGGAATTTGCTGAATTATTGAAAGATTCCGCACTTAAGGAAGATGTGCCTGTATTATTTGTGCCGCCAACTGAAGCTGAGGCGATTAAACTATTTGCCAATACTTATTTGGCTTTGAGGGTCTCTTATTTTAACGAGTTGGATACTTATGCGCAGGTTAAAGGCTTGAATGCTAAGGCGATTATTGATGGTGTTTGTCTTGATCCGAGGATTGGTACGCATTACAACAATCCTTCTTTTGGATACGGTGGGTACTGCTTACCTAAGGACACGAAGCAGCTTTTGGCGAATTATCGTGGTGTGCCGCAGGATTTGATTAGAGCTATTGTGCAAGCTAATAAGATTCGCAAAGAATTTATTGCAAAAGATATACTAAAGCGTCAGCCAGAAACTGTGGGGGTGTTTCGCCTGACAATGAAGAGTGGGTCGGATAATTTCCGTTCATCTGCTATTCAGGATGTGATTAAACATTTGCGTGGTGAAGGGGTGAAGGTGATTATTTATGAACCAACTATTACTGAGAAGAAGTTTAATGGCTTTGAGATAGAAAATGACTATGATAGTTTTGTAAAACGGAGTGACATAATAATTGCGAATCGATTGGAAGATGAAATACGTGACGTATCAGATATTGTTTACACAAGGGATTTGTTTGCGAGAGATTAATATCGTACTTATTGATAGATTGCGAAGTAGTAGCCCGGTTTAATATGATGTTTTTGGGTTCGGGAACTGGATTGCCGTTGTCCTGTTGATGGGCTAAGTAGCTAATCATTTGGACAATCTTTTTGCAGTCTGGTTTCATGTTATGTATATTGTACCGAAAAAACTTTAATACGAATAAGGGTACGAAGAGCTTGGGCGCCATTTATTTTTCTGTGGAAAAACGCTTAAGTTTTGTTGACTAAATGTGAAAAATAATATAAAATATATGGAAGGTTAGTAATTTTATGTGGAGTAAGATTAAATAATGGATATTAAAGTAAGCAATGATCCTGACTCGGGGCAGCCGGATAAATTGAAGGTGTCGAAAAAAGCACGAAAACAAGGGCGTTCGATGCAGGTAAGTGGACTAAAGAATACGAGAAGAGTACGTAGGTCGAGTCGTTTAATGCAAGCAAGCAGATTAAACTCTGGCAAGCCGAAGGTAGAAGAATCGCAAGCGACTAAGCTGAGCCGTACTAAGTCTAAGACCGTTAAGGTAACTGATATTGAGCCCGAGATCACTGAGGTGATTGATGTGAAGTCGAAAATTGCTGGTACTGTTGATGCTAAATTGGATGCTTCTAAGGCGGCAGAGCCAATAGCTGCTGAAGCAATTGATGTGAAGTCGAAAATTGCTGGTACTGTTGATACTAAATCTGATGCTACTAAGGTGGCGGAGCCAGTAGTTGCTGAGGTGGCTGAGAAAGAGTCTAAAGTCGCTAATGCTGTTAAATCCACTAAATCTGCCAAATCTGCCAAATCTGCCGAATCTACTAAGTCTAAGCCGCGAACTATTAAGCCGTCAAAAAACAAGGTAAGCGTTGCTGAAGCAATTGATGTGAAGTCGGGTGGTGAGGCAAGTGGTGTTAAGCTGAATGTTGCCAAGAAAAAGGATGAGAAGGATGGAAATGTAGGTGCTATTGAATCAAAGAAGGCCAATTCGAAGATTGAAATGCCTAATACTAAATTGGAAAGGATAGTTGACATCGAGCATCCTAAGAAAAATCGTAGAAATACCAGAAGAGCCTCTAATGGTAATTTAAAGAAGAAACTCATCTTGTCGGTAGTGGGAGTATTGTTGGTGGTGGTAATAGGATTTGCTTTGCGTTACATGTTTGCTTATAATGGGTTTTTGAATAAAGTGACTGGGTACCATCCGGAGAGAAGGCAGTACAGTGTAGCTGTGATGGAAGAGGGCGTGATTCAGAATCTTAACCAGATCAAGGATAAGCATGTTGGATTTATCAAGACTGATTCTATGGCTACTAAGGCAGAGCAACATTTGCAGACTCAGGTGAGCTTTGATGCAGATTATTACGATAATATTGATATCATGATGGATGCATTAGCTAGCGATATCGCAAATGCGATGGTGCTTGAGAGTGATCGTTTGGAAATGTTTAATGAGAATGAGGATGAGTTCGCAAAGAGAATCCGTGTGATTTATACTTTTGAAATAGAATCAGATGATAAAATCGTTGATGTGGTAGACAAGGAGATTACCGCTGAGCCATTTACGGTGTTGATTTCGGGGAGTGATTCGCGAACTGGCGTTAAGACTACGGCACGTTCGGACGTTAATATTGTGGCGGTAGTGAACCCGAAAGAAAGCAAGATCCTGTTGGTATCCATCCCCCGTGATACTTATGTGCAGCTACATAATACAACTGGGCTCAAGGATAAGCTGACTCATGCTGGTGTGTACGGCATTGATATGAGTAAGAATACGATTGAAGATTTCCTTGGTATTGAGATTGATTATACGATTAAGGTGAGCTTCGAGACGGTGATTAAGACAGTGGACCAGCTGGACGGTATTGATATTGAGTCGGATAGAGAGATGAATCTGACGGGTGAAAATGGGGCGAGGTGCCATTTCACAGAAGGTATACAGCACGTTGATGGGAACTGTGCGCTTCGGTTCGCACGTGAGCGTAAATCATACGAAACCGGTGATCGTCATCGTGGTGAAAACCAACAACAAGTGATTACCAGTATCATTGGGCGCTTGGGTAGCTCGCGGGATTATTTGCTAAGAATTCCAACCATACTCGACATTGCGGGTGATTCGTTTGAAACTACCTTCTCGCGTGATAATGTTTCGTCTTTCGTAAGAATGCAGCTTTTGAATAATATCAAGTGGCAGGTCGAATCAATTGCGGTTGATGGGACTGGTACCTATGAGCCAACTTATAGTATGGGTGCCAATAGATTATTGTATGTGATGATTCCGTCGGAAGAAACGGTGAAGAATGCGAGGAATAAGATTTATGAATATCTTGGTACATCCCCTACAACTAATAAAGAATCAATAAAGAAGGAAAGCGATGGCGAAACTGATTTGGACCCGACCGGTGAGGGTAATGTTGACGAGGTTGATGGGGGCAGTCCTAGCATGGTTGATACACTGAATGATGAATCGGTTGATGAGGATTCGAATGCTTCTGGAACAGTTAACAATACGACTTCAACTAATCCTAATGCAGATTTAACTACAACTATGAGGGCGGAATAGGGTGATGCCTGGTGTGGTGAAACAACTTATTTGTGGTTTAAAAAAACGTAGCTTATGTTATAATAAGATAAGGAGATTAAATTAATGGAAGAAATAAATATTAAAGACTTTTTTATTTATCTTAAAAAATACATTATTGCTTTTATTGTATTGATTGTTCTGGCGGTTGGCGGAGTGGTAGTTTATAATTTAATGTTTAAAACTCCGATCTATCAAGCGCAAACGACAGTGGTGGTAGCGAAGGCGGATGCTGCGAATGAAGGTGGTACGGCGGCTTATACTGACGTAAATATGAGTCAGAAGCTAGTGTCGACTTATGGCGAGATTGCAAAAAGTGAGTTGGTGCTAAACCAAGTGATTAATAATCTGGGGCTTCGTACTGATGCTAAAGCTCTCAGTCGTGATTTGACGATTCAGCCGATTGAGGATACTTCTATTTTGAGCATCAAGGTCAAGAATCCCGATGCGCGTCGTGCGACGGCGATTGCTAATGAGATTGCAAAAGTGTTTTCTTCTGAGGTAGTGTCGCTTTATAACATCGAAAATGTCAAGCAACTAAGTGTGGCTTCGGTGCCGGAAGCTCCGGCTAATAAATCTTTGACGCGTGATGTGGTGCTAGCGGCGATGATTGCGATTTTGGCGGTGGCGGGCTTTGCTTTCCTGAGATTCTACTTGGATGATACGGTAAAACATGGCGATGACGCCGAGAAGACGATTGGCTTGCCGGTTACTGGATTAATACTGAGGGGTGATGCTGGAAGGCGACGGAATGATGACAGCGAATTGATTGTCGAGAAATCACCGAAGGCGATAGTGAGCGAGAATATCAAGAGCTTGCGTACGAATTTGCAATTTACCTCGGTCGATAAGGAGATTAAGACTATTCTGATTACGAGTACGAATGCGAGTGAGGGGAAGAGCTTTGTGTCGTCGAACCTTGCAACTTCTTTTGCGCAGGCGGATAAGAAGGTATTGCTGGTAGACTGTGATTTGAGGAAAGGGCGGTTGCACAGGTTGTTTAGATTGCCAAACACGAGGGGCTTATCGAACTTGCTGACGAGTGATTTGAAGGATTTTGATAGTTATATTCAGCCAACCAGAATTAAGAATTTGGACGTGATAACTTGCGGTACTTATCCGCCGAATCCGAGTGAGCTTTTGGCTTCGAAGAAGAACAAGCAAGTGATTGAGAAATTAAAGCGACGTTATGATGTCATCATATTTGATGGTGCTCCTGTGGGCGGCTTGGCGGACTCGGTGATTCTTTCGAGCTATATGGATGAGACATTGATTGTCGTGAAGGATGGAAAAACCTCAAAAGCGGATTTGATGAGTGTGAAGGAGTCTCTTGATAAGGTGGGCGCAAATGTTGCGGGTATAGTCTTTAATATGGTGGACCGCAAAGCGACGAAATATTATAACAGTTATTACTATTACGGGTATTCCAGTAAAGAATGATAGATTTACATTCACATTTTCTGCCGGGCGTGGATGATGGAGCAGAGAATATTAATGAGAGTATTGATGCAATCAAGTGGTTGGTCCGGCAAGGAATGACTGATATCGTAGCTACGCCACATTATATTTACGAGACTGATTATAATTCGCCGATAAATGCTAATTATAAATTATTAGAGGAGCTTAAGAACAGGTTAGATGCTGAAGGCATTGATGTTAATTTGTACTTGGGAAATGAGATATTTTATACTGAAAATATTGAAGAATTGATTAAGGCTGGTGAGTTGACGTCTTTGGCGGGTAGTCGGTATTTGTTGATAGAACTTTCTCTGAACGAAGAGACTATGCGTTGCGAGTGGTATTTCCGTGAATTGATTGATAAGGGTTATAAAGTAGTGTTAGCGCATCCGGAAAGATATGCTTTATTTCAGGAAGATTATGATGCATTGCTTGTCCTTTATGATATGGGGGTTTTATTTCAGTCTAATATTCGAAGTTTTATCGGGAAATATGGGCCTGGAGCGGAGCATTTGGTGAAAAAGATGGCAAAGAAAAAAATGATTTATCTGCTCGCAAGTGATACGCATCGGGCTGGGCCTCGTAATTCGTTGACTGAGGGTTTAAAGAAGGCTTCGCGGTATTATAATGAACGTGAGCTAGCGCTCTTGACGACAACTAACCCACAGTTAATCTTGGACGATGGTAAGAAATAATTGGTTATGCGGTTGCGTCACGGGCATTTACTTTTTTGATGATATATGATATAATGGGATGGATATTAAACGTAAAGGAAAAATATGAGTCGAATCGGAAAACAACCCATCGAAATTCCGGCGGGAGTGACAATTACGGTCGGCGATAGTGAGATCACTGTTGCAGGCCCTAAGGGTCAGCTCATTGTGCCGGTGCAGCCGAAGACTAAGGTCACGGTTGAGGGAACTACGGCTACGGTCACCCGCGAGGATGACGAGCCGAAATCTCGTGCTTGGCATGGTTTACAGAGAGCACTTCTGTATAATGCGGTGGTCGGCGTAACTAAGGGCTACGAGAAAAAATTAGAAATTAACGGTGTAGGATTTCGTCTTTCTGGCGGTGGTCAGGAGATTGAGATGGCACTTGGGTTTTCACATCCAGTGAAATACAAGGCGCCTGAAGGTGTCCAGCTTGCTACAAACAAGATGGAAATTACTGTTTCGGGTATTGACAAGCAAAAAGTTGGTCAAGTTGCTGCAGAAATTCGCGCCCTTAAGAAGCCTGAGCCATATAAGGGTAAAGGTATAAAGTATGTGGATGAAGTAATTATCCGCAAGGCTGGAAAGGCAGGTAAGAAATAATGAATAAGGTTTATAGAGCAAAGCGTACTCGTGCCAAGATTCATGGTACGGCTGAGCGTCCGAGGCTATCGGTTCATTTTTCGAACCAACATATTACAGCTCAAATAATTGATGATGATAAAGGAACTACTTTGGCTTATGCGACTACGGTTGGTAGTAAACTTACTGGGTCGAAGGTCGAAAAAGCTACTGAAATCGGAACGGAGATTGCCAAGAAGGCAAAAACTGCTAAGATTTCTAAGGTCGTGTTTGATCGTGGTTCTAAATTATATGCGGGACGGATGTCGGCGCTTGCCGATGCGGCTCGTAAAGAAGGATTGGAGTTTTAATTATGGCTGATACTGATAAAAAAGCCCCAAAAGTAATCAATAAGTCTGGTACGCTTAAGATGGACGATAAGACTGCTGCAACGAGGCAGACTCGCGATATCTCTGGTAAGCGAATTGAGCGCAAGAATCGTCGTGATCGTGGACGTGGTGGTGATGCTGGTCCTAAGGAATTTGATGAGATTACGATTGCAGTTGATCGTGTGTCGCGTACGGTGGCGGGTGGTCGTCGGATGCGGTTTAAAGCTTTAGTCGCTGTCGGCAATCATAAGAATAAGGTTGGTGTTGGTGTTGCGAAGGGTAATGACGTGACAACTGCTGTAGCGAAGGCTGCATCTAAGGCGAAGCGTGCTATGATTACATTTAATATGGACGGCGAGACGATTTGCCATGAGACTCGTACCAAAGTGACTGGTGCAGATGTACTAATGAAGCCTGCGGCGCCTGGTACTGGTATTATTGCTGGTGGTACGGTACGTTCGATTATTGGTTTGACTAGTGTGAAGAATTTGATTTCAAAGTCTCTTGGTAGTACCAATAAAGTTAATATTGCCTATGCTGTGATTGAGGGGCTGCGCCAGCAGACTCCACGCAGCGAATGGGTCGGCGCTAAGACGAAAATGAAGTCTTCTGAGAAGGTGACTGAGAAGCCTGCAGAAAAGCCTGTTAAGAAGTCTGTCGAAAAGAAAACAGCTTCTAAGAGTGCCAAAGTGGCTAGAGCTAAGGCTGAAGAAAAGACTGCTGCTGAAGCTAAAGTCGAGGTAGTTAAAGATAAGACTAAGGCTACTAAGGGTAAAGTTGCCGAGAGTAAGGCTAAGGCTGCCGAGAGTAAGGCTAAGAAAGAAGAGGCTGAGACGCCAGAGTCCGCTAAGAAGGAGGACAAGTAATGAAATATAATGATTTGAACGTCGAAAAAAATACTCGCCCTACTCGTAAGGGTCGTGGTATTGCGGCTGGTCAGGGTAAGACTGCTGGTCGTGGTACAAAGGGGCAAAAGGCTCGTACTGGACATCGTAAGATGCCTGCTGGGTTCATGGGCGGTCAGCGTGCAATTATGCAGGCTGTACCAAAGCTCAAAGGATTTAAGTCATTCCATCCGAAGGCTGAAGTGATTTATACTGATAGTTTGAATGAATTGTCTGGTAAAGTAGACAATTATTCGTTGGCAGAGGCTGGCTTGATTTCGTCGCCGTTTGTTAAAGTAAAAGTAATTACGCGTGGTGAATTGAAAGCTAAGCTTGAGCTTGAGACTCAATTTGCTTCGAAGACTGCGGTCGAATCAATTAAGAAGGCTGGCGGGAGCTTCAAGAAGGTTGCGATTCTCAAAAGGCCTGCTAAAAAAGAAGCTTAATAAATCCTGTAAAACTACATAAAATAACCCCATTTGGGGTTATTTTGTGGTATAATCTGGTTAATAATAATTGTGGAGTTAATTATGGAAGAAAAAGAGTTAAAGACAAGTGTTAAACAACGTATATTTATCGGAGTGATTGCTGTACTAATGCTAGGTTCGATGATTGCTGGCTATGCATTAATTGTGGCATCTGGTGGTAAGGCTGCTACTAGTACAGAATCGAGTGATGATAGTAAAATAACCCAGGAAAAGAAGAATCAATACCAATCTGAGTATGATAAGAAAGTGAAGGAGTTTGCTAGTGCTACAAAGGATGATTACGATAGATTCATGAAGTACAAGTCAGAGATTAAGGCATTTAATGAGACGTCGGCTAATGAAGGTGGGGTACAGATTAAGGAGCTAGAAAAAGGTTCTGGCAAGACTTTGACTGCTAAAGATTCTGATTATTTAGCTTTTTATGTCGGGTATTGCGCGGATGAGTCGGTGTTTGACTCGTCGTTTGACAACAATGATCATCCGACATCCTTTGCGAAAGTGCTTGATGCTTCGCTTGGGATGATTGAAGGATGGAATAAAGGTATCGAGGGTATGAAAGTAGGTGGGATACGTAGAATTACGGTGCCCGGTGAGTTGGCTTATGGTGATTCGATGGAAATTTGTGGTGGGTATAATAAGCCATTGAGGTTTATTATAATGGCTGTAGAGAATAAAGATCCACTCAAGTCAATGTCAAAAGAGCTTGATGAGGCTTATATGAAAGTGCAATATGCTAATTATGGGATTGATTATGATGCGATGATGAAAGCTGAATCTGAAGCGGAAGATGCTGCTGAAGCTGAATCTGAGACTGGTGCTGAAGTGGAAGGTAAAGCTGAGGAGTAGTTGAGATTTAGGTAAGAAGGTTGAAGGAGCTGATACTTGGGCGGTAGTTGTTTCGACGCTGCTTTTAGGCGATAGAAAAGTCCCCGAGCCGGATGGCTCGGGGATAGAGAGATTATCGATGCCGGTGCATGCCTTTCCGGTCATCGACCCGGATGTCTTAGCGATTGCGGTTGCGGTGTGCTTGGTTTGCTTTGTCGCGCTTTGCATCATAGCGGGTTGGATTTGACGTACCGGGGCGCGGGCTGCCTTTTGGCTGGCCCCTGCGAATTCGCTGGGGATTTGCCTTACGGCGTGCCTCGGCGGCAAGGTGGAGCTTTTTGATAAGTCTCCGCTTACAGAGATACGCTGTGATATCGCCGATGAGGGCGATGACGAATCCAATGATTACACCGAACAATAATGCTACAACGGGCATTATGATTAGCGACATCAATGGGGACTCGTTGCCCCGTAGGAGATTGTCCAGAAATTGGATTATCCCTCTATGGGACTCCACGATTAGCATCGCTGTCATAACGACAGACACTAACATGTCGAGTGCTAGGTAGATGGTGCTACTAAAACGCTCGATGACATTGCGTCCCTTGATCTTATGTTGACTCATCCCTATTATGATTGCGATGGCGAAGAACATCAGTGCGACCAGAGTCCAATGATTGCTGGTCATGGAGCTTATAACGTCGATTTTGTGGTAGTATCTGTTCATATTGATTCCCCCTATATTCTCTCTTAAAGTGCTTATTGGGGTAGAGTTTACGACCCAATACTTAGATTATACCATAAACATTTAAAAAAGTCAATATCATTTTTATACCTGTTATAGTTTTACTTTAACCTGTTAAAATAATGGTGTATTTTTGATTTTTTGAGGTATAATGGAGATATGAATAAAACGTTTTTCTTCTATGATTTGGAGACTTCTGGACTGAAAGCGAGGGAGGATAGGATAATGCAGTTTGCAGGGCAGAGGACTTCGATGGAACTTGAGCCTATTGGTGAGCCGGTGAATATCTTAGTGAAAATGACAGATGATGCTTTGCCGAGCCCTGGGGCGATTAGTGTGACTGGAATTACTCCTCAACAGACACTTATTGATGGCATGAGCGAAGTGGAGTTTTGTAGATATGTGATGAAGGAGGTTTTTGTGCCTGGTACGGTGGCTGTAGGGTATAATACGGTGAGGTTCGATGATGAATTCATGAGGGCGATTCTGTGGCGGAATTTTTATGACCCTTATGAGTGGCAATGGAAGGATGATCGTTCGAGATGGGATATACTGGACGTGGTGCGACTGACGAGGGCGTTGAGGCCGGAAGGGATTGAGTGGCCTTTTACGGATGACGGCAAGCCGACGAATCGATTGGAACTATTGACGAAATTGAATGGCGTGGAACATGAGCATGCGCATGATGCACTTTCGGATGTGTATGCGACGATTGCGGTAGCGAAGTTGATTCGGGAAAAACAACCGAAACTGTTTGAATATTTGTTTGGGTTAAGAAGTAAGCGGGAGGTTCAGAAATTGGTGAATCTGGCGAGCCCAAAGCCGTTTGTGTATGCTTCGGGGAGATATACGAGTGAGTATAACAAGACTACAGTGGCATTGCCGATAGCGCCAGGGAGAAATGGAAATGTGCTGGTGTATGATTTGCGACATAATTTAGAGGAGCTAATTCGGGATTCAGAGAAGGTTGATTCTACCTTTTTCCCAGCAGTTAAAGAACTGTGTTACAATAAATGTCCGGCAGTAGCTCCGCTAGGAGTACTTGATAGTGAAAATGGTTGGGAAAAGATTGGTCTAACGCGTGAGGAAGTGGATGAGAACATGCATATAATAATGGAGCATCCGGAGTTTGTGGAACAGGTGCGAACGAAGCATGAAGAACGTCCGGAGTTTCCGCCAGCGATTGAGCCAGAGGGGGCACTATACGATGGTTTCCTGGATGATCCAGATAGAATTAAGGTAGCAGCTGTAAGAAATGCGGATGCGTCGAGATTGGCGGATTTTCATCCAGAATTTCATGACGCTCGATTACCGGAATTATTACTCCATTATAAGGGGAGAAATTATCCTGAGTGTATGTCGGATAAGGAAGCGGAAGCATATGAAAAATATCGTACTGAGAGGCTCAAACGTCAGGTACCAAAATTTATGGTGGAGCTCGGGAAGGTGTCTGATGATTTTCTAAAGCAGGAACTACTGTTGTACATGCAGTCACTTTGATGGGGCTTAAGGCTCGCTATCAGTGTGTCTTGGTGTGGACTGGTGATATTGGGGTTTAAAAAACTAGCTCGGCTGTTGTTGATAATGAACTGCGAGCTAGTTGTGGAAGTCTTAGAGTGTTTGGCTGTGTCTAATACTTTACTGAGCCGATTGCTTTTTTCAGGGCGTTGATAGATTTTTGGAGTTCGATACCTTCGTGCTCAGAGAGTTTGAGGTCGAGTCGACGGATAATGCCAGTGCGACCAACGACGGAGGGGAACCCGAACGAGGTGCCAGAAAAATGATCAAAAGAGGAAACAGGAAGGACTCGAAGTTCGTCGTTGAAAATACAATTTAGAATGTCTACTACACAAGTGGCGATACCGTAGTAGGTAGCACCTTTCTTTTCGATAATGTCGTAGGCTTCGTTTTTGACGAAATCAGAGATATCTTTGCGTAAATCTCTAGCGAGAAAGTCTGTGACTTTCTGTCCACCGATGTCGGCAAGTGACCATAGGGTGAGTTCTGTATCACCGTGCTCACCAATTTGATAAGCATGGACGGATTTGGGGTTGACGTGAAGATAACCAGCGATGCGGGTACGGAGGCGGGCAGAATCGAGTACGGTGCCGGAGCCGATGACTCTCTCGGAGGGTAGCCCAGAGAATTTCATGGCATAGTATGTGAGTACGTCCATAGGATTAGTAACGATAAGGAATAGCCCATTGAAGCCGGAGTCCATGATTTGTTCTATCATACCTTTTAAGATGTTGACGTTCTTGGCGAGGAGTTCCATGCGGGTCTCGCCTGGTTTCTGGGCAGCGCCTGCAGTAATGACTACGACATCGCAATCTTTGGCGTCTTTGTAGGTGCCACTGTTGACTTTGATGTAGCTAGGTGCAACTGCTAGAGCATCGCGAAGATCCATGGCTTCGCCTTCGGCATCTTTGGCGATGATGTCGGTTAATACTATTTCATTGACGGCGGTACGTTGATTCATAAGGGCGAAGGCAATGGACGCGCCAACATTGCCTGTGCCTACTATCATTATTTTATTGTTATCCATGATTAAATTATAACATAAGTGTTACAGTTTGGTATAATGGAATTATGAGAAAATATAAATTATTATGGACTATACTGTTATCGGTTTTTACTATGTTGCCTGCGTTGCCAGTATCGGCGGGAGTGAATGATTTTTATTATAGTGAATTTGTGGGGAATTACTATCTTTCGCGGGACGATGATGGCTTGTCGCATCTTAAGGTTGTGGAGCATGTCACGGCTGAGTTCCCTGACTTCAATCAGAATAAGGGGATTTGTAGACAGATACCATTTACGAATCAAGACGGTAAGAATATTACGTTACCGAGATTGACGGGCAGCGATATTAAGGTATTAAGAAATGGTGTTGCGGAGCCTATTTATAGTATTACGAAAAATGACAATTATTATAATGTATGTACTGGGACTGATGAATATGTACGTGGTGAGCAGATATATACTTTTGAATATGATTTTGAAAAAGTTGTAACAGAATTTGATAGTAAACAGGAATTATATTGGGACACGAATGGCAACGGTTCGTTGCAGGGATTTACTAGTGTGGTGGCAAGGGTGCATTTTGATGGGGATGTTGCGAAAGATTATACTGGAAATGAATGGTGTTATGTGGGCAGTTATGGTGAATCTGGTACAGAAAGATGCACTATTACTAAAATGAGTGATGGGGTGGAGTTTGTCGCGTATGGTTTGGCTCCTGGTGAGAATTTAACTTTTGATATAGAACTGAAACCTGGTTCATTTGTCGTACCAGAGCCAGAAAAGGATTACTCATATGTATGGATGATAATAGTGTTGGGGGTGTTGTGTGTGTTGATTCTTTGCTATAATGTGAGAAAGTTTGTCGGGACAAGAGATAAGGCGCATTATTATAAAGGATTGTTTGTTAAGCCTGAGTATCAGCCTCATGGCCAGTATGGTTTGCCTGAGATGGCGGAATTGTATTTGGAGAAAAAGAAGGACGTGAAGGTGGCAATGATGCTTGATTTGGTTACTAGGAAGAGAATAGTATTTCAGAAAGTTGGAACTAACAAATGGAATATCCTGGTGAATGATTTGAATGGGGTCAGTGATGAGTATTTAGATTTATTGACTATTTTAAATGGTGGAGAAAAACCTTTAGAAGGTGCTACTATTGAGCTTAAAATGCGAACGGCATCTAGTAAATTGATTAAGTTAAGGAAATCGATGGAGAATACTATTCTGGATGATTTGCAAAAGGATGGGCTAGTAGAGAAGGGGTATAAACTTGGTAATGCTGGTCGGGTGAGCTTATCGAGCGTTATTGCTTCTTCTATATCTGTGTCAATTGTGTTTATGATGTTGGGATTATTCGGTTTAAGTGTTCTTGGCGATTTGTTTGGATTTGGTGAGGCATATGGCAGAGAATATGTCTTTTATGGACATTTTTACGTCGTTGCTGTTATTATGATTGTAATTACTAGTGTGATTTGTGTGATGTTGTCAAGTGATACGCGAATATATTCCAAGATTACAAAGGATGGGTTGATGGCTGCACGCTACATGGATGGTTTGAGATTGTATATTGAAATGGCGGAAGCGGAACGGATGAAATTGCTACAGAGTGTGACTGGTGTGGATACGTCTGCAGAGGGGATTGTTAATTTGTATGAAAAACTTTTGCCATATGCAGCTGTGTTTGGTCTTGAGGAGAGCTGGATGAAGGAAATGAAACAATACTGCGAAGTGAAGGAAATAGA
The DNA here is from genome assembly GCA_947166405.1 of uncultured Candidatus Saccharibacteria bacterium. Taxonomy (GTDB): domain Bacteria; phylum Patescibacteriota; class Saccharimonadia; order Saccharimonadales; family Saccharimonadaceae; genus Nanosyncoccus. The sequence continues at coordinate 32,509 of CAMVEA010000002.1, read as the reverse complement.
AGAGCCGGATTATTTGATGAGTGGAATAGCTGCACACGAAATTGCAAGAGGATTGTCGCGAGCAGCTTCGATTGCTTCGGCTTCGACGACGATGTCTAGTTCAGGTGGAGGCTCATCTTCTGGTTTCTCGGGTGGGGGAGGTGGTGGTTTTTCTGGTGGAGGGGGAGGAGGTGGGGGCTTCAGTGGACGCTAGCGCCGGACTAAATGATTATATATGATATAATAATGTGATATAATAATTATAAAATGTAAAGCATAATAATTATAATATAAGGAAATAGCAAAATGGATCCAACAAATAATACTACTCCAACATCAAGCTCTGAGCCTACGAGCTCGCCAGCGCCTGAGTCAAATATGTCTTCAATGAACGCAAATGTAGGGGCAGGGGCAACTAGTAATCCAACGGGCAATGCTCCTCTTGCAGATACGAATGCGGGGGCAGGGGTGGCTGGTGGGCCAATTAGTTCTGGAGTAGTAGGTGCTCCGGCGCCAGTGAATCCTATTATTAATCCATCTGGTAGTGGTGCTGCTGCTACTACTGCTACCGCTACTGCTGCTGCTGGTCAGAATTTAGGGGCAGGTGTGATAATACAGGATTCTATACCAGCCCCCGTTGAATCGATGGCGGCAAATCCGGTGCCGGCTAATCCTGTTTTTCAACCAAGTCGAGAAAGTGGTTTGACTATGGCTGCGACTGATCCTATTATGATGCCAGAGAAGGCGCCAGAGCCTGATCCTGTCGAAGAAGAATTAAAAGCTCCTATGAAAGCGGCTGGACCAGTTCCTGGTTCGATTGGCTCTGCTGTTTCTGTGCCGGCTAATGATTCTGCTGGACAGGTTGGTGCTGAAGGGGATGGGCTTGTTGAAAGTGGGCAAGGGACTACACCTAGTGTGGCATTTAACGATCCTGCCAAGCAGGCAGAGAATCCCATGGTTAGGAATGGTGCCGGTGCTGGTGGAAAGAAAATGAATAAAACAACCATGATAGTACTAATTGCCGTTGCTGCAGTGGTCGTATTGGTTCTTGCGATAGTACTTATAATGTCTTTGATGGGCTAATAATGGTGCATTTGGCACCGTGATGTTTGTTGTTATGGTGTGTCTTGATTATAGGTGCAAAGTATTGTAAAATATGTTATATGAAGAAAATATATTTAACTACTGCAATACCTTATGTTAATGGCAGGCCACATGTTGGGCACTCGCTCGATTATCTGCTGGCTGATGTGTGCGCTAGGTATCATAGATTGTTGGGTGATGAGGTGCGTTTACAGGCTGGCACAGATGAGCATGGTGGCAAAATATTTCAAAAAGCAGAAGACAATGGACTGGACGTACAGCAATATGTAGATAATAATGTAGAATTCTTTAAGAGTTTTATAGAGCAGATGGGGATTTCCTATACTGATTTTGTGAGAACTACAGATGAAGAACATGTAAAGCGTTGCCAAGAAATATGGATGAGATTATCAGACCATATATATAGTGCTGAATATGAAGGGTGGTATTGTGATGGATGCGAACGTTATATTACGCAGAAGGAATATGATGAGAATGGGGGAGTTTGCCCTGACCATCAAAAACCTTATAGTAGATTGAAAGAGCAAAACTATTATTTCAGGATTTCTGATTTTAAGGACAGGATTCGTGATGCAATTGAATCTAATGAGATGAAGATTTTTCCTGAATACAGGAAACGTGAAATACTGAGACTAATCGAAGAGTCACCCGATGTCTCGGTATCTAGGCCGGTATCACAGCTTAAATGGGGTGTGCCTGTGCCGGGGGATTCTGGGCAGACTATGTATGTGTGGATTGATGCTTTGTCTAATTATCTTACTGTATTGGGTTATCCTGATGTGGACGTGGATGATTGGTGGCCAGCTGAAGTACAGTTTCTTGGTAAAGACATTTTGAGGTTTCATGCAATTATTTGGCCAGCGATGTTAATTGGATTAGGGCTTCCTTTGCCTAAGAATATGGTGACGCATGGGTTTATTTTGTCGAATGGTCAGAAAATGTCTAAATCGATTGGCAATGTGGTTGATCCTTTGGAGGTCTTAGAAAAGCATGGACGTGATGCGTTTCGTTATTATTATTTAAAGCACATAGACACTTTTAATGATTCGGATTTTACTTGGGAAATGTTTGATGATGCTTATAATAATGAGCTTGCGAACGATCTAGGAAACTTAGTGCAAAGGGTTGCTACTTTGGCTTATAAAAATGGATTGCAAGAAGTTGATACCAATGAATTATATAAGATGTCAGACGAATACGTAGAGTTTATGGATAGTTTTGAATATACGAAGGCTTTTGAATATGTGTGGGGGTTGATTCAGGGGCTTAACCGAAGAATAGATGTTGAGAAACCGTGGGTAATAGCCAAAAACGGTGAATTGGACAAGCTGAAAGACTGCCTGTCTTCACTGGTTGGAGAATTACTTGTCGCAAACTACCTATTGAGTCCGTTTCTGCCAGATACTGCTGATAGGATATACCAGGTATTTGGTAAACCAATAGCTCCACCTGAGATTCCGTTGTTTCCTAAGGCCTAAAAGAAAATAACCCCAGGAGGGGTTATTTTTCTATTCGTCATCGCCAGATAGTCGCGCAACGATATCGGAAAGATAGAAGCCTATAATGCCACCGATCATTGGAATAATGGCATATGCGCTAAGGGCTTGACAGATACCGCCAAGTATTTCTCCAAAATTCTCGCCTGATTGTGGGAATATTTGCATCATTGTGGCGACTGCTGGGTTAAACACGAAATTATTATTAAGGGTAAGGAAGGCTGCTGATATTACGTATCCTATTACTACAGCAATAGCTAGACCGCCAGCTACTACTGCTGCAAAGGTGAATACGCTGCGCTTATATTTGAGTGCGCGCGCAAAGAAAAATGATATGATAAATGCGCCTAGCAGTTCTACGAATGCTACTACCCAGAATTTGCCTTCACCTATAGCAGAGATGGCTGGGATATCATATGCTGTCTCGCCTCCGGCTAGATGGAAGGCATTGAATATGAGCCAGCCAAGCCATGCGCCGATTATTTCTGCAATAATGTACATTATACCACGAATTACTGAAATGCGGCGCGATGCCATCATTCCGACTGTGATGATTGGGTTAAGACAAGAACCTGAAAAAGCATATACTGCAATTAGTACGGCGATAACAGCGAAGCTGTATGTTGCCATATTGGCTATGCCCATTAATGATAGCGAGAACAATAAGAGTGCGATGAGCATTGTGCCAATGATCTCGCCTAGCAAAGCGCCGTAAAAACGGGGAGTCTTGAACACCGTAAGGATGCTTTCCTTTGGTTCGTATTTGCGTGAAAAGAAGCTTTTGATGCTGGATTTCTTTTCTTTTTTGGAAGAAATCGGCTTGGAAACTTCTTCTTTGATTTCCTCAATCTCTTCGATCTCTTCGATTTCTTCGATTGCTGATGTAGTTTCTGCTTTGAGTTCGGCTTTTTTTGCTGACTCGTTCGCAGTTTTGGGTTTGGTCGATTTGGTCTTGTTGGACTTATTCGACGATTTCGACTTTTTGGTCGCCATTTTATCCTCCATATTTTTTAATATTATTTTGATTATAGCACATTTTTTGTGATATAATAAAAAAAAGTTAATAATTTATTTAGGGAAAAAGAGATGGGTATAATTGTAAACAAAGAAAATAATAACGATGAGCTTTCGCGAAGGATTAATGCTGACCTTCGGGCAAGAGCGATGGAAACAGTAGATATTAATGATGATGTTTCTGATCCTGATTTCGCAGAGGGCTCCGAATATGTAGAAAACTTTGAAAAGACCAGTAGATTTGGTTGGGTGTGGATTGTGCTGATATTGCTTGCTGTAGCGGCTGTTTTTGCGATTGTGTTTATGTAATCTATATTATAAAAGCATAAGACGTTATATAATATATAGTATACAGTATGGATAAAGATATCGGTAATAATGGAGAAGAGAAGAATTATGCCTACGATGATATGAGGCCTGGTTTTCTAGGTGGTGCTGGTGGTGGTGAGATGCAGTATGGGCTGAATAAGGAAAACCCTGGTGCTGGCAAGGATGGTGGCAAGGCGAGAAATGAATTAGCCAGTGCGGAAAAAGCTGCAGAGGAAACTGGTGCCAACAAGGAAGAAAAGACAGATGGTGGTATAAAAAACAGCGTAACTGGTGCGAGGCAGAATGAGGAAGAAGCGGGGGGGCTGTATAAGGGTTCGGGCAAGAAGGTTATGCCAAAAACTCGTGCATCGCGGTTTCGTGGTGCCGCAAAAAAAGGAGGTCCAATATTTGCTATTTTGTCCTCTGTCTTTATTGTAGGTGGGATGATGATGGGCGCGCAGTTTTTTCAACCATTTAGTCTTGTGGCGCAGTTTCAAGAGACTTTTGGCTCGATGGAGAAGTCGGCAAATGTGCGGTCGGAAGCTTTTTTCAGATATCAAATGGCGAATAGGCAGACAAAAAACCCAATTAAACGGTCAATCTTCGGGAAAAAGTTTTCAATTTCAGAGAAACAGGCTGCTGAGCTTAAGAAGCAGGGTATTGAATTTGATGAGGACTTTAATGGTGTAAAAGTTCTTAAATTTGAAGGGGAAGATGGCAATATGAAGATAATAACAGCAAGCGAAGGTGATGCTGCAAGTTTGCGAAATGGTGGGGCTGATGCTGTAGAGTTTAAGAAGTTTTATGCTGATAATCCTAAGTTTTTTACTTCATACAATAAGGGATCGATGACGTGGCGTGGTGCTATAGCGAATTGGTTCGGTACGAATACGGTCGAATTTTTGAGACGGAATAAACTCACGCGTAATCTATTCGCTGATTACAAGAATAAAGCTTCAGACGCTACGGATGTCGAAGCGCGTACTAAAGTGGCGACTGAAATGATGGATAAGGGAACAGATGAAATTGGTGGAGGTGGGGTGAGGAGAAGTGATGTCGTAAGTGAATGGAGTGAGACGGAACGTGTTGGGGGCGCAGATGGGGAACAGAGACAGTACGAGAAGCTTGTTGACGAGACAGTCGTGAAGGAGTACTCTGGTAGTCTTTCGTGGTTTAGTAAACTAAAAAACTTTATCGTTGGTATATTTACTGGGGGAGATAGCGAGCCTGAGGCTGATTTTGATCATTCGGAGAAAGATGAGAGCTTCGACAAATTCAATCGTTCGGATTTAGGTGAGGTAGGTAGTGAAGATAATATCGAGAAAGTAAAAAGTAAATTAAAAGGGATTGCAAATAAATTCACGAATGGTAGTGCTGGTACGGCTAGTACTGTGGCCAACTATTCTTGCTTAGGTGTAAATGTGCTTGGTGCGATTACTTTGCTTGTCCAGGCGAGTGAAGCGATGCAAACTATTAAGCTTGCAACTGGTTATTTTGAGGCGTTTGATAAGGCTAAGGCTGGATATGGTGCAGAATCACCAATTAATGAACTTATGACTACGCTTAATGAAAAGAAGAAGAATGAGTATGATGTATTGACTAGTACCGGTACTGGTGTTGGTAATGTGACTGAGGATGGTATAGCATCGCTTACGACGGTACGTGCATCTTCAGAAAAGACGGCAATGAATTCGCAGGGGGTTGGTGCTTTGTATAGTCCTAGAAAGATAGATACGAGTGACCCCAGTGTGCAGAGTTTTAACTTTAGTGGCAATGTTAAAAGAATAATGGGAGGGATTGGGGCTAATATGGACATGTTTAAGGCGTGTTCGATTGCCCGTATTTCTGCTGCTGCTGTTGATTTAGCAACTGGAGGGCTGGAAGTTGCTGGATGTTTGGCTGGGCTTGTGGGCGCTGCTTTTACTTTGGGTACTTCAGCGGTCACTTGTGCCCCTATTATTGGCAAAATGGCAATTGCTAAGATTGGGTTTTCTATTGCTGCGGGACTATTGGTGTCTGGTATTGTGGCTTCTGTGGCTCCTGTTGTGGCAAGGTTGCTGACACGCAATTTGATAGCTGATATTGGTGGGGAAGATTTAGGGAATGCGCTTGCTTCTGGGGCTAATATCTATCTTGGTAATACTCATAGATCAAATGGTGGTTCTCTTGCAACTAGGGAAAAGTATGAGAAATTCGCTGTTTTGCAAAATCAAGTGATAGCTGAAAAAGCTAAACTTGAATGGGAAAGCCTGAGTCCGTTTGACCTTACTTCGAAGTATACATTTATGGGTTCATTAATGACGCATATGATGAGTTTTGGGCAGAGTGATACTCTGATGGGATTGCTAAGGGCTGGGGGGTCGGTGGTTTCGTCTTCATTGGTAGGCTTAACCCCGACAGCTTCTGCTTATGATGTAGTTAGTTTCTTACCTGACGAATCGGAGTGGGAGGATACTTGCCCTTACCTTGCTTCGATTGGTGCGGTTGGCGATGCTTTTTGTAATCCTTATGCTGCTACAGATGTAGAGACGATTGAAATTGATCCTCAAGACATAATTGATCATTTAGCTGATCCTGATGGGGACAAAATGTCTAATGATAGTAATTTTGAGGGTAAAAATGAAGGAGAGGAGGAAGAAGACGGAGAAGAAAATAGTGAGGAAGAAAATGAGGAAGATGAGGAGAAAGATTTAAAGAATGTAGAGATAAAGAAGGGCTCGAAGCTGTATAATTATATTATATATTGTGATAATCGTGAATCTGGATTTGGAATTGCTGATCAGAATATCGCAAATGCTGTAACTGGCACCGCTTCTCTTAATGCCATGGAGAATTCGATTATCGGTAGTATGCCAGTTATTGGGGAGGTTGTGGATATATTTGACAATGCGAAACAAATCGATAATCTTGGTTACATTAGCGGGGAATCATGCGTAGCGGGTAATAAAGTAAATAACAATGAGGCGCCTGATTGGGAGGAGGCAAAATACTATCAGAGATTCATTGAAGATCAATCTTTGGCTGAGTCGATGGGTGTAATTGAAAAATCTGCCGTCACAGTGGCACTTGAAGAATATTATAAAGATAATCCGCTAGACGATTCTTATGAAGGTATGCTTGCGCGATATTCTGGGCTAGAAAAGGAAGATGTGATAGCGTTGCTGGATGCTATTGAATACTATGATTATATTGCAAAATATGATCCTTCGACTAGGTATGCGTTTAATGATTCTAAGATTAAAATAGCGGATAGTAAGGACATGATGTTCGAGCATGAATATGTGCTTGATGGTGAGGTTGTGTTAATTGGCAGGATTGTGTATGCGGATGTTAGGAATCGTAGTTATGCGGCTTGATATAATATGGTCGCTTATGTAGCGAAATTTGATGATTTGGAGTATAATATATTATATATGGTAGAGTTTGAGAGATTAAAACAAGAATTAAAGAAAATCAATGCAGAGGCTGGGAAAATTCGTGAGCTTCCTGTGGAGGAGCGAGCTGAGTTTGGGCGAAAGGTTAACGAAAAACGCCGTGAAATAATGGCAAAGATGGAAGAGGTAGAAAAAGCGTTGCTTGATGCCGAGATAGAACCTATTGATGTAACGGCATGGTCTGGCGTGAATGAGCCAATGCCAGAATTTTATCCAGTTGAGATGGGCTCGATGCATCCATTGATGACAGAACTAGATAGGGTATGTGATATATATCAATTGATGGGATTTGATATAGAAGAATCTCGACAGTTAGATGACGAGTATCATATGTTTGATACATTGAATTTTCCAAAGGAACATCCTGCGAGAGACGGTTATGATACATTTCGAACTGAAGAAGGCTTTATTCCACCAGCGCATACTTCAACGATGCAGCACAGAGTATTGAAGAAATACAAGAATCGTTTGGGTGATGGAAAGTCGATTGCAGTGGTGGTGCCTGGGAGAGTGTTTCGCAATGAAGATGTCGATGCTACACATGAACATACTTTTTACCAATGCGAGGGCGTATATGTATCAGAAGATTGCACTATGGGGCAAATGTTGGGGATTCTTAGAGAGTTTTTTGAGAATTACTATGAGCAAAAGCTTAATATTCGAACTCAGCCAGGGTATTTTCCGTTTACGGAGCCGAGCTTGGAGTTCATGATTGAAAAGCCTAAGTCGCTTGGGGGCAAGAAGGGAGATTATTTGGAAATGCTTGGTTGTGGGATGATTCATCCTAATGTGCTCGAGGCAGTTGGTATTGATGCTCGGAAATATCATGGCTTTGCTTGGGGTGGTGGAATTGATAGGTTGGTGATGTTGAAATATGGACTGCCGGATGTGAGATATTTTGAAAGTGGTAACCTGAATTTCTTAAGGAAATTTAACTAGGAAGGAGTTTCTATGAAGATTAGTTTGAATTGGCTGAAGAGAATTGTGAAAATACCAGACGAAGTCTCAGATTCTGAATTAATACGATTAATTGGTGCGAGGTTGGTGGAAGTAGAAGGGGTGATTGATGAGACGCATAAGTATGATAATATTTATGTGGTCAAAGTAGAACATGCTGAACATATTCCTGATACGCATCTCACGCTTTGTCAAATTAATACAGGAAAAACCGAATTGGTGCAAGTTGTATGTGGCGCTCCAAATGTGCGTGAGGGGATGCTGGCAGTATGGATTGCGCCTGGGGCGACTGTGCCGGCGAGTGTACATGAAGACGCGCCTTTTGTAATCGGGAGGCGTAAGATGCGGGGGTTTGATTCTAATGGGATGCTCGCTGGAGCAGATGAACTGGATTTTGGTGATGATCATAGTGGTATTGTAGAAATTGACCCGAACGAGGCGCAACCTGGAGATTTGCTGGCTGATGTGTTAGAGTTAAATGACTTGGTATTTGAAATTGAAAACAAGTCACTCACGCATCGGCCAGACTGTTTTGGGATGATTGGGTTTGCTCGGGAAGTGGCTGGAATATTGGGGCTGCCATTTGATACTACCTCGTCTATGGTGGGTGATGATTATTTGAAATTATCGCATACTGGTCGTTCTGGTAAGAAGGTATTAGCAGGAAATCTTCTTGATGCTGTGAGGAATATTCGCGTTAAGAACTCAAGTCAAAACATGATGCTTCAGAAAGAGCAACGTTCTGATGTATTATCTATCAATATATCTAATTCTAATATTTGCCAAAGATATACTGCTGTGGTGCTCGAAAAGCATGGCGAAATACGTAAAAAATATTTGACTTGGACAGATACTGTTCTGTCGAAGTCAGGTATGAAGCCTATTAGCCCGATTGTGGACGTGACGAATTATCTTATGTTGCTTACTGGACAGCCATTGCATGCTTTTGATTACGATAAGTTTGTGGCGGTGGGGGGAGGTAAGCAGGCTACTATCAATGTTCGATTGGCAAGGAATGGTGAGAAATTAGTATTACTTGACGACAAAGAGATTGAGCTTAATGAGAATGATATAGTGATATGTAGTAATGATGTACCAGTGGCGCTTGCTGGTGCAATGGGCGGTAAGTCGACTGCAATTGCAGAAGATACTGGTAATATTATTATAGAATCTGCGACTTTTAGTCTGTATAATTTACGTAAGACTCAGATGGCGCATGGAATCTTTACCGAAGCGATTACAAGGTTCACTAAGGGGCAGTCGCCATATCAAACTTTAGCCGTAGCGGGAGAGTGTGTGGATTTGCTTGCGAGTGGTTATCGGGTTGTATCTGTGGAAGATAATTATGCGGAGTTGAATCAGCGTGTTGTTGTAAAAATTACAGCAGAAGAGATAAATGGGTTACTTGGTACAAAATATGATTCTGAATTGATTGCTAGGACTTTATTGAATGTGGGGTTTGAGGTGGTAAGATTGAAGAGTGGTCTAAAAATAACTGTTCCTGAGTGGCGAACTGATATTCATATCAAGGAGGATATTATTGAGGAGGTAGGTAGGCTACTTGGATACGACATTATTGAACCTACGCTTCCGCTTCATGGTACCGCAGAGAAGAATTCGATGTGGGTATTGAAGAAGACTTTGCGCGCTTTAATGGCGAAACTTGGAGCCAATGAGGTGCTAACCTATAGCTTTGTGAGTGGAAGGTTGCTTGAGAGGGCAGGGCTGGATACCGCTAATTCGTATAAAATTGTGAATTCTATTTCGCCTGAATTGCAATATGTGAGACAATCAATTGTACCTTGCTTGCTCGAGAAAGCATATATGAATCAGAAACTACCAGTTGATAGGTTTGCGATTTATGAAATGAATAAAGTTTACAGGAAAGAAGATGGGTTAGGTAGTGAGCAGGTGCCGGTAGAAAGAGTGTCGATGGGGTTTGTGCTGGCGGAGCGTAAGAATAAGGATACCGCATATTATAAAGCGAAGAAATACGTAGAAAGGGTTTTTAGTGAGTTTGGTATTGTGCCAGATTTTATGCCGATTAGTAACAATTATACCGAGGCAAGGTCGTATGATAAGAATCGAGCGGCTGAGATTTGGGTAAAGGGTGAATATGTGGGCGTAGTGGGGGAGTTTAAGAATTCGGTGAGGAATGAGTTTAAGCTTTCACAGTATTTGGCGGGATTTGAGATTGACTTGGATAAGCTGATGAAATATATGTCAGGAAAAATGAGTGTAGATTTGAGTGAAAGGGAGAAGCGTGATTTGACAATTGCGACGAGTGATACTTATGGTAAACTTGTGAAGAAGATTAATGAGGCTTTGGAACAGAACAATGCTGAAGCAGAAATTAAGCCCATTGGGATATACCAGCCAAAAGAAGCGGACAAGAAGAATATTTCGGTGCATTTAGAGTTCACTAAATATAATGAGGGGATAATGCAGATATTGGAAAAGTTGTAAAAACTAAAAGATTATGCTAAAATCGAATCATGATATTGCTAGATTCGGTATCAAAACAGTATGCTGGAGATGCACATCCAGCGCTAGATTCGGTTTCTCTTCATATTGAGCCGAATGAGTTTGTTTTTTTGGTAGGAAAGTCTGGTGCGGGTAAGTCTTCGCTTATCAAAATGATTACTAAAGAAGAAATTCCTGATTCTGGAAAGATTATTGTGGGTGGGATTGATTTGGATTATGTAAAAAAACGACACATTCCAGGATATCGTAGGAGACTCGGCGTAGTGTTTCAGGATTTTAAATTGTTGCCTAGAAGGACTGTTTATGAAAATGTTGCATTTGCGCTTGAGATTGCAGGGATGAGTGGTAGAGAGATTCGCAAAACTGTGCCGAAGGTACTAGAATTGGTAGATTTGCTTGATCAGGCTAAGAAGTTTCCGAACCAATTATCTGGTGGGCAGCAACAGAGAGTGTCGATTGCACGTTCGGTGGCACGACAGCCGAAGATTTTGATTGCAGATGAGCCGACGGCGAATCTTGATAAGCTTACTACTGCCGAAATAATTGAGCTTTTGAAGAAGATTAATGATTTTGGGACGACTGTATTAGTGTCGACGCACGATGAAAGCGTGGTGAATACATTGCAGAAAAGGGTAATAACACTAAAAGATGGCAAAATCGTTAACGATCAGAAAGTTAATGGAATATACGAGCTTAGCGCACGTGTTATTCCGAAGCAGCCGGTTAGAGTAATGCAGGTGCCTGGGCATGCATTGAGGCGACCACAGGCTGCATCGCAGGCTGTGGCGCGACCCGTAGCGCAGACTTCAGCACAGCCTAGTCAGCAGCTATCAGTGCTTTCGGTGTCGCAAGTAAATAATACTGAGTCTTCGAAGGAGAATGCGAAAACGTCTGCTAAGGCGAGAACCAGTGCTCCTGGTCTTAGATCGAAATCTACTCAGAATAGCATTGAAAGCGTATCGGTTGCTGTACCTCGTGCTACCAAGCAGTCATCGATGCGCAAAATGGAAGTAAAATCAATTCGTGTAGCTAAAAAAACTCCAGTCAAAATGGCAGCAACTAAAAGGAGAGTAATATAATGGCTGAAGAAAAGGTGGGCAAAGAAAAGAAACTGAAAAAGGCATCTAAGAAAAGCTTGCGTACGATGCAGAAGAATCGCAATCGTCATTTGGTGCGTGAGAAGGCTCGAGTTGTAAAATATGGGACAAAGAGCTTCGGGCGAAATATATGGTTGTCAACTGCGGCTACCATTGTGATGTCGATTACTCTGATTATTTTATTTGTGACTGTGGTGGCTAGTGTGATTTTGACAAATACGGCCGAGATGATGAAGGATAAGATTGATATTACAGTGTACTTCAAGCCGGAAACCTCACTTGAGAAGCTTGATGAGTTGAAGGCGATAATATCAGAAGACAGTAATATTAGATCTGTGGAAACATCGACTTCGCAGGAAGAATATGATAAATTCCTGAAGGAGAATGCTGGAAGTGATGAAGTGTTGAATATATTGGATGATGAGATGACGTCTTTGATGATTGCGAAAATGCAATCTACGATGCGAATCAAGGTAAATGATATTGATAATTTGGATAGTATTAAAAAAATAGTTGAAGAGAATGAACTTTTTGTAGAGTATGTAGATAAAGAAAAGGCACCTACGTACGATGTAAACAGAGCTGAGATATCGACGATTACGTCTTGGGCTCGAATTGCTAGGACGGCTGGTGTTATTCTAGCGAGCGTTTTCTTGGTTATTTCTGTGTTGATAATTTTTTCTACTATTCGTATGGCGATATTTTCTCGTCGAGAGGAAATCTATATGATGAAGCTAGTAGGGGCAGAAAAGAGCTTTATTCGTGGACCATTCCTGATTGAGGCGGAGATATGTGGGGTGATTGCTGGACTAATCGCTGCTGTTGTCTCGTATTTCGGGTTTACCTTCTTGGCGCCAAAATTGTCTAATTATGGGATTAACGTTGATGCGATAAGTAGCGTGATGGAATCGAACCAATTAATACTAGTGTTTTTGGTGTTTATTTTGGCTGGTGTTGTTGTGGGTCGTGTGTCGGCGAGGCTTGCGATACATAAGTATCTTAATAAGGCGTAGTTTGCGAGTTGGAGCCTGATTTCGGGTTTTTGATTGTTGTATTTATATGTCGCTATGATAGTTTAATAAAATGATTGCGTTGCATGTATTGCGATTGTTAGCGGTTATGGTATAATTGGGCTATGGATAAAATGAAAACTAAAAGAAATATATTAAATGTTGTCTTAACTATTATGATTGTAATTGGGTTATTGCCTATGAGTAAGGTGAATGCTATTTCTGAGATTTGCAAGAAGAGTGATAAATGTATGGAGGCAGTAGCTAAGGAAGAGGAAGCGAATAAAAATGCGGCAGTAGCAGAGCATTCTGCTAATGCATATCAGAATAAAGTAAATGAGCTCAAGGTTGATATTGCGGGAAAAGAAGCTGAGATTGCTGATACTGAAGCTCAGATTAAGGCATTGAAGGCGGAGATATTGGCTGCCGAAAAAAAACTGGCTCAGGAAAAAGATGCTTTGGCGGAATTATTGGTGAATATGCACTTTGAGACGGATGCTGAGCCAATTCGAGTGCTTGCAGGAGCGAGTTCGATTTCGGATTTGGCTGAAAGGGCTGCGCGTGAGGAGGTTGTGAAGGAACAGATTAGTGCTTCTGCAATCAAAGTGAAGGAAACAAAAGCGCAGCTTGAAGCAGATAAAGAGGCTGTGGAGGATTTACTGTCACAGCAGCAAGTAACAATGGATGCCTTGACGGCGAAGAAGGCTGAGCAAGAAGAATTGGTCGCTAAATACGAAAATGATGCAGAAGCGTACGCTGAGGAGGCGAAGGAGGCACGGTTGGCGCAGCAGGCGGCGATTCGAGAATATCAGGAATCCCACCAATCATATTACCAGGGTGGTGTATATAATGGAGCCAATACTTATCCTTGGCAAGGAGATTGTCCTGATAGGCAAGATGCTTATTTGACTTATGTCGAGACTGCAAATGGATGGCGTAAAATTGGTGGATATGTGTGTGAATGTGTGAGCTATGCTGGTTGGAAAGCTTATGAGGCGTATGGTGTAATTGCTTCGTGGGGTAACGCTTATTCATGGGATGATGGTGCGAGGGCGGCTGGCTATAGAGTTGATAACATTCCTGCTCCTGGTACGATTGGGCAGATGAACGACGGTCCTTATGGACATGTCTTCTGGGTGGAGAGTGTAGAAGCTGACGGCTCGATTAATGTGACAGAATATAACAATTATTGGTCGACTGGGCAGCTGACTGGTTCTTATCATGTTGGTGATTTTGGCGCACGTAAGATTTCGGCGGGTGAGGCGGGGAATTATAATTATATACATTTTTGATAATCTGGGGTTTTCTTTCGGAAAAGAAAACCCCAACAAAAGAAACCAGGATGAAATCCGAATTGGAAGTGAATTCCAATTCGGATTTTGATGATTATTTGTTATTCTCTAGGTGGGTGAGTGAAAAAACGAATTTTGCATTAAAACATAAATAGTATGATATAATGGGTGTAATATATGGAGGATAGAATTGAGATGAAGAAGCATCAAAGAAAACTAGTAAAACACATTGATGCCGATACTGGGTTGATTAGTATGGTGTCATTAGGGCTTGTAGGAATTACAGTGATAAGTGGAATAGTGGCTGGTGCAGTAAGAGTGGTGGCGGATGGAGCGACTTCGGCTAATGCTTCTGTCACAGTAGCTGAGGCTTGCTCAATGAGTACTGCTAATACTACTCCTCATAGTACTACGATGGTTAATAATGATACAGCTGAGAATGTAGGTGCTACTACATTTACTGCTACCTGTAATGATCCTGGAGGGCTTGCTATTTATGCGATTGGATACTCTAATGATGAATATGGCAATACTAATATGATTGGTACACTTGGCAATATTGCTACTGGTACTAATGATTCCACCTCCAACTGGTCTATGAAGCTAATGAATGCTGATGGATATACGGCACCAGATTTCCTACAAAGCACCTATACTACAGTACCAAGTACTTATACTAAAGTCGCTGCTAGGAACTCTAATACTACTGATGCTACTTCATTTGGTGTTAGTGCCACATATAGGTTCCATACTTCTGCTACGCAAGCAGCTGATACTTATGTAGGTAAAGTGAAGTATACAATGATTCATCCTGCTACTAAGCTCCCACAGGATGGTCCTATGAGTTGTGCTAGTGGTAAAATCTGCTATAGTCCTAGTGCTAATGATGTGGTAGGTACTATGAGCACTCAAAGCGTATCATCTTCCGTCACTCTCCTCCCATCCAACTTCAGCCGTATTGGCTATGGTTTCGCTGGGTGGAGCGATAAATATGACTATGCCACGAACCCTGAGGCTAAGTTCTATGGACCAATGGAGGACATCACGCTAAATACTGCTGATTACACTGGCGCCAATCCAGGTCTCTCACTCTATGCTGTATGGGTTAAGAGCCAAGGTAACCTCCAAGACTCAACCAAAGTAGCTAGTGTCTGTAACTCCCTCACGTCTGCTCCAATAGACGGCACTGCAAACCTCGCCTCCGTCTCCGCCCTTACTGACCAGCGCGACAACAACACCTACGCCATCGCTAAACTCGCAGACGGTAAGTGCTGGATGATTGAGAACATGCGCTTAGATAACACTAATAGCGATAATTCTACTGGTGCACTAGCACAAGGCTACGCTACAAATGCCACTTATGGTAATTTCGCTGGTCTTGCCAATCCAGAATCACCATGGAGGAATAACATCACTACTGCCAATAGCCTATATAGCACTGATGGAGCAGATAACACGACAAACATTGGCACAACTATTGCGGGCTACAGATTCCCACGCTATAACAACCAAAACACATCTGATAGAGCCTCTGCTCCTGCTACAAGCGCCAATACATACAGCTATGGCAACTATTACACTTGGGCTGCTGCTATTGCTGATCTTAACAACTATGCTTCCAGTAATGCTTCCGTTACTAACACTTCAATTTGCCCAAGTGGTTGGCGCCTTCCTACTGGTGGACAAACAACCGTAAATACTACTGCAGATTTCTATGTACTAGGTAAATCCATTATGAAAGATAGTAGCGGTAATAGTATTGAACCAGACCAGAACGCATCAAATGGTTATGGCTATTACGGCAACAGCGTAACTAATGTTGCTAACAAAACTGCTACAGTAGCTATTAGAAGCTATCCTAATAACTTCCTCTACTCCGGCTACGTCAACAGCGGGTCTGTCTACTATCGAGGTAGCTACGGCAACTACTGGTCGTCTACCGCGTACAGTAACAACAACGCTTACTACTTGGGTCTGGGTAGCGCAAATGTCGACCCAGGTACTAGCAGCAACTATAAGTACTTCGGTAGGACTATTAGGTGCTTAGCAAGTTCCTAGACGATTGCTGATGGATGCAGTCGGGGGTTGCTCCCAAGGATACATAATTAAGGAAACTCAAGATTTACTCCTCAAGAGTCTTAGACCCATGAGGGTAGATTGACGACTCGACTTACGATTATTGCCCCTTATGGGCGGGTGGTGTCGCCGGAGGGGGTCCCCCACGGAGCCTTAGCGACGTGGGGGAGGAGGCGACGACAGGACCCGCCCGGGGGATAGTGGCGTTGTTGTTTTGTAGGACGATGATATGATCTGCCTAGGAGCGAACAGTAACAGGATTTTGCAAGTTCGTTAATTGTAATGGATAAACTTGTGCTATAATATATTGTATGGTAGAGAAAAATCAACAAGAATGGAAAGTCAGGAAAGTTACGCTCGGGAATGCTATTATCGTGGGTGCTGTGATGATGCTTATTGGCGTGGTGGTTGGTGCAAATTGGAACTCGTGGTTCGGTGGTATGGCGCCGTATCTGGGTTTAGAACAAAGTGCAAGTAATGAGATTAATTGGGATGTACTTAATAATGTATATGATAAGTTGTCGAAGAAGTATAATGGCGAAATAGATAAGAGTGAGGTAGTGGAGGGAGCTAAGAGGGGGCTTGTGGACTCGTTGGGTGATAAGTATACAGTGTATATGTCTGCTGAAGAGGCGGAAGAATTTGAAAATGATTTGCATGGTAATGTCGGTGCTGGTATAGGTGTGGAAATGGGAATGAGGGACGGATATGTGAGAGTACTTCGGACATTACCGGACAATCCGGCGCGTAAAGTCGGGATGTTGGCTGGTGATATAATATATAAGGTTGATGATGAAGAAGTGTATATGTTGAGTACTGAGGAGGTTTCAAAGAAAGTACGTGGTGAGTCTGGTACTGAAGTTAAGGTGACAGTAGTGCGTGATGGTGAAGAGAAAGACTTTAAAATGAAGCGTGAAACGATTAATAATGTGTCTGCATATGTGGAATATGATGGGCATACGGCAATTGTGACTGTGACAAGATTTGACAATGATACTGGCACGATGGTGGAAGAATTTGCGAAGAAGTTTGCTGACAAAGGGATTAAGAAGGTGATACTTGATTTGCGTGGTAACGGTGGTGGATATGTGAGTGCGGCGCAAGATTTGTTGAGTTTGTGGGTGGATGGTGAGCCTGTGCTTGTGCAGAAGTCGAAAACTTCGAGTGATAAAGTGACGAATGCGCATCACGGTAAGGCACTTTTGAAGGATATGAAGACAATAGTATTGGTGAATGGTTCGACTGCGTCGGCTTCTGAGATTGTTGCGGGAGCATTGCAGGATTATGGTAAGGCGACTGTGGTCGGTGAGCAGACTTATGGTAAAGGCGTAGTGCAAGAGTTGTTTGATCTCGATGGCGGTTCGAAGTTAAAAGTTACGACAGCATCGTGGTATACGCCAAAGGAACGCTCTATTAATGGCGAGGGGATTAAGCCTGATGTAGAGGTAGGGCGAACTTATGAGGAGATCAACGCAATGAAGGATCCGCAGATGGATAAAGCAAAGAAATTATAGAATAACAGGGGCGTTTCGGTGAAAAGATAGGCGCTAGAAAGGAGTGTGATGAAGATAGTAATTGCTACTGCTGTGTATTATCCTCAGATTAATGGCGTAGCGGTGTTTTCACATAATCTTGCTATGGGACTGGCTGGTCGTGGGCATGAGGTGATGGTAATTTGTCCATCGCAAACTGGTAGATCATATTCACGGACCGTGGATGGAGTGAAGACAATGTATTTGAAATCGGTAGAAGCCAAGGTTTATCCGGATCAGATTCATCCTTTACCTAAACAAAAGAAGATATTTGGGGTTAAAATACCGAGATTGTTATACAAGCATGGTTTTAGGGTTTCGGTGTTTCCAAAGAATGCTGTGGGGCGAATACTAGAGGAATTCCAGCCAGACGTGGTACATGTGCAAGTGTCGGATCCGATTGGGCTATCAGTAGTGAGGTGGGCAAGGAGAGAAGGGGTGCCCGTAGTGACGACAGAGCATAATCAACCAGAAGTATTTACGGAGCCTTTGAGAATGCCTGGAATAGTGAGGCGACCAGTAAATGCTTTGCTGTATGCGTATTTTAGGAATAGGCAGAGCAAGAGTGATTTTGTGACTATGCCGACTGAGCAGGCGATTAGGAACTTGCTGTCGCGTGGCGATATTGGTGTGCCGATTGCGGCGGTAAGCAATGGTGTAGACCTAAGTCATTACTCGCCAGGGGCGCCAAGTAGTGAGATCTATCGTAAATATGGAATTACCAATAATGTCCCTACAGTGATATATGTGGGACGAGTGGATCCAGAGAAAAAAATAGGAATAGTGATTGAGGCTTTTAAGCAAGCGCGCAAGAATTTGCCGAATATTCAGATGGTGGTCGTAGGTGATGGCGTGGACAAGGCGCGATTGGAAAAAATGGTTAGTAACTATAATCTTCCTGTAAAATTTGTAGGGCGTGTAGTGGGGGAAGATTTGTATGAGTTATACAAGGTGGGTACTGTATTTGCGACAGCAAGCCCAATTGAGACTCAAGGTATAGTCTTAATAGAGGCGGCGGCTTCGGGTTTGCCTTTGATTGCGGTGGATGCTGGGGCCGTGGCCGAAATCTGTCAGGATGGAGTAAATGGTTACCTGTGCAATGTGGGTGATGTGGATGGTATTGCTGAGGCGATGTATAAGATAATGTCGGATGCAAAATTGCGTGCGAAATATGCAAAGGCATCGGAAAAAATAGCGCATGAGCATGATTTTGAGAAAACGCTGGATAAATATATAAACATTTATGAGCGACTAACCAATAGTAAATAGGCTAGACGACGAGATTTAATAGCTTGGCTTTAGGGACGAGAATGGATTTCTTGATTCCATCTGAGGTGTATTTGGCGATTCTGGGATCAGCAAGGGCGAGCTTGGTGATGTTGTCTTTGTCGCTTAGGTCGGAAGCGTTGACGGTGAGCTTGCTACGGAGCTTGCCGTTGACCTGAACAACCAATTCGATGGTGTCAGAGACTAAGTATTGGTTGTCCCATGAGGGCCATTCATCGGTAGCGTTTAGATGTTCGAGCATTTCGGAAGCCAGGTGTGGTGCGAAAGGCTTCAGGAGCTTTGCTAGGATGATTAGATCTTCTTCGGAAGCGCCTTGCTTGTACAACTCGTTGACATACTCCATAAGGGCAGCGACAGCGGTATTGAATTGGTATTTATGGATGTCGGTTGTGACTTTTTTGATAGTTTTGTTCCTAATGATGATGTTTTGTTTTGCCTCTGGGTCGCTTGGTTTGCTTCCGTTGTCACGAATGTCTTCAGGTGAAGCAAAATCGTCGCTTTTAAAGCATAAGTTATAACAGCGATTTAAGAAGCGGTAAACTCCACCGACAGAACGTGGATCCCAAGCGGCGTCGAGCTCGACGGGCCCGATAAACATTTCGTAAGTGCGAAGCGTGTCGGCGCCGTAGCCGTCATTGATGACATCAAGGGGATCGATGACGTTGCCTTTACTTTTGCTCATTTTTTTGCCGTCGGGGGCATTAATGTAGCCGTGATAGATGAGCTTCTTGATGGGTTCGCGGAAGGGGAGATAGCCTAAGTCAGCGAAGAATTTGCACCAGAATCTTATATATAATAGATGCGCTACGGCGTGATCGGCGCCAACGTAAACATCGACAGGCTCCCAATACTTGATAGCTATGGGGTCCCAGGCGGCGGCTTTGTCGTGTGGGGAGGCGTAGCGCCAGAGATACCAGGACGAGCAGGCGTAGCCATCGAGAGTGTCGGTCTCACGGGTCATTTCTTCGAGGTGGATTTTGCCGGTCTTTTCGTCCTTGATGGGGATTTGGACCTTGAGCCAGTCGGTGGCCTTAGCAAGGGCTGAACGACCGGATTTGTCAGGCTGATAATCTTGTATTTCGGGAAGCATAACTGGAAGCTGGTCTTCTGGGATAGGATGAGGGTTGCCTTCTTTGTCGTAGGCGATTGGGATAGGGCAACCCCAATAACGCTGACGAGAGATAAGCCAATCGCGCATTCTGTAGGTGGTCTTGGGCGTGCCGTAGAGATCGCGATCGATAAGGTCAGCCTCGATAATTGGTAAATCGAATTTCTCAGCAAATTCACGGTCGCGGTCGTCGTAGGCTGGGACGGCCATAATGGCACCAGTGCCATAGCTGGCTAGGACGTAATCGGCGACGTAAACAGGAATTTGTTCTTTGGTGGCAGGATTGACTGCGTAGGAGCCTGTAAAGACACCGGTTTTTTCTTTGTTTTCTTGACGTTCAATCTCAGATTTTTTAAGTGCATCTTGCTTGTATTTAATGACAGTATCGCGAGTATCGTCGGTAAGTAAATAGTCGAGGCCTGGGTATTCTGGGGCGACTACTAGGAATGTAGCACCCATGATTGTATCAGGTCTTGTCGTGAAAACCTTAATATGGCGAAAACTTATGTCGTCTTCACGATTTATGTCGCTGTCGCTTGTTGCAATAGTGACGGTGTGATTGGCTTTGGATTGTCGGCTTTTGGATGACTTAGATGACTTGGATGATGACGAGGGCTTAGTGCTTTTTGAGCCTTCCTGTACAATGTCAAAGTCTATCTCTGCGCCGATGGAACGACCGATCCAGTTTTTCTGCATGGTTTTGATCTTATCAGGCCAGTCGAGTGCATCGATATCGGCTAGAAGCTCATCGGCGTATTCGGTGATTTTGAAGAACCATTGTTTCATTTTCTTTTTTTCGACTTCGTGACCACAACGCCAGCAATGACCACTTTCGACTTGCTCGTTGGCTAGGACCGTCTGATCGACGGGACACCACCATTGATAGGATTCCTTCTGGTAGGCGAGGCCTTTCTTGTAGAGTTGGAGAAAACACCATTGAGTCCATTTATAGTATTCGGGGTCGGAGGTATTGATCTCGCGGGTCCAGTCAATGGCGAATCCGAGACGCTTGGCTTGCTTGCGAAAGTTGCTGATGTTCTGCTCGGTCACTTCCTGAGGGGCAATGCCTGTCTTGATGGCGTAATTCTCAGCAGGGAGGCCAAAAGTATCGTAGCCGAAAGGACGCATGACATTGAAGCCTTGCTGAGTGTAAAATCTTGTGAGGACGTCAACGATGGTAAAATTGCGAACATGGCCGACGTGAAGACCGGCACCTGAAGGGTAAGGAAACATTTCGGCGAGGAACATTTTGGGTTGATTGTTGACTTCGGTAGCCTTAAAGGGGTGCGTAGTGTCCCATACAGCTTGCCATTTTTGCTCGATTTTGATGGGGTCATATCTATTCATGTGTTATATTATACCACAATGATGTCGATATTTGATTTATAATACCTAACGTGATAATATAATATATATGGTAAAAGTATATACTACGGCGTCGTGTGCATATTGTCACGCCTTGATGGATTGGCTTGAATCAAAAGGTATCGATTATGTCGAGATGGATGCAACAAAGGAACGTGATATTTCTACTGTTCCTGTGACTGAAATCAATGGCAAACGAATTGTGGGTTTTGATAGGCCAGCAATTAAAAAAGCCTTGAGAGAGGTTGAATACTAGCGATATATCAGAGAGCGAGGGGTGAGGTTGATTAATGAAGTGATTTGTGGTACAATGAGTAAAATTATCTATTAAAACTAAGGAGTAAAATGCCTGAACCCAAGAAACAAAGCAGTCCTCGTAAAACTGGACTTCGTAGGAGTCATCTTAGGTTGAAGCTCGCTAGGAGAGTTAATAAGTTATCTCCGGTGAAGGTCTTCGAGACTAAGAAAAAGACACCTAATTTAAAAGTTAAAACTAATAAAGTATTGAGAGAAGAATAAAGAATATGGCTAGTAATCGACATTTAGGTAGAGTAATTGTTTTGCAGAGTTTGTACGAATTTGAATTACGAACTCTCGCAAAGGACCCAGAAGTCGATTTGGACGCTATTATTGCTAAGAATATCGAGCCCTATGAAAAAACACTTGGTGATACTGAGTTTGTTTATTCTTTGGCTCATGCGGTGTCGGAAAATTTTGAGACGTTGGATATTGCGCTTCAACCGATGGCGCCTGAGTGGCCAATTAGTTCGATTTCAGCAATAGATAGAAATGTCTTACGGATGGGGCTATATGAGCTTTCGGAGTGTGGAGATAAGATTCCGCCGAAAGTAGCTATTAACGAAGCTGTAGAGCTTGCCAAAGCATTTGGTTCAGAGAATTCATCTCGTTTTATCAATGGAGTGCTTGGTACGGCTTATAAGCAGCTCGGGATTGTTGAAGAAAAAAATGGAGAATCAGAAGATAAATCCACAGAAAACAAATCCACTGAACGGGGCGAGTCAGATAAAGGTAAACAGAACGACTCGGGGAGTGGTAAAAAGGACGAATCCGCCTAGGAAGACGAGTTATTCTGGCGGGGTGAGTGCGCAGTCGTTTGGTGATGGGCGTGGTTTTTATGGTGGCAAAATTGGGCAGAGGAAAGCGATTTATAGTGGGCAGACCAATAGCGATAATAGAAAATTCAATGTACGTATAGAACAAAAGCAGAAAAACTATCGTG
Organism: uncultured Candidatus Saccharibacteria bacterium; assembly: GCA_947166405.1. Lineage (GTDB taxonomy): Bacteria > Patescibacteriota > Saccharimonadia > Saccharimonadales > Saccharimonadaceae > Nanosyncoccus. The sequence goes on along the minus strand of CAMVEA010000002.1, from coordinate 9,725 downwards.
AGGTTGCCACTGGTGAAACTAGGTTTAGAGAACCACTTGGGAGACGTAAACTAAAGGTACCCGAGGCTTTGCCAACTGAGAATAAAGTGAAAGAATCGGCGTTTACCAAGATTAAATCAGCGGTGTTTGGTAAGAGGGCTGGTGCTATTCAAGCGATTGTGCGGGAGCCTACTTCGGGTGGGATTGTTTTTAGATTTACCAAGGATAAGAGAGACATTGAGATACTTCTTATTCAAGATTCGAAAGAAAGGTGGACGATTCCGAAGGGGCATATTGAACCTGGCGAGACGGCAAAAATGACGGCACGACGTGAAATCGAGGAGGAGACTGGTCTACAGAATCTTTCCGTTATTACGTGGCTTGGGAAAATTCATTTTAAGTATCGAAGGATGGATAAACTAGTGCTTATGACTACACAGATTTATCTGGTGCAGGCACTTGATAGTCGCGAACGGCCTACTCCCGAAAAGTGGATGAAGGGGATTGCTTGGTTTTCGTTTAATGAGGCGCTTGATGTGATTGAATATGATGATATTGAAAAGTTAATGTTGATAGCAAGGCGAAAACTAAGGTCGGGGGATTATTAATGATAGCTCATTCTTTCTTAAAAGGCTAGATTTATTAGGGGTTGTGGTGGATAAAATGCGGTTTTTTAAGATTGAGGTGAAATAGAAAGGAGTAAGATGGATTATAATGCATATAAGGAATTTGCGAAGGATAAATTAGGTTTTGAGTTTAATGATATTAATTTGTTGGTGACAGCGCTTACGCATAGAAGCTATGTGAATGAACATAGGAAAGTACATGAGCACAACGAGCGATTGGAATTCCTAGGTGATGCAGTGCTTGAAATTGTGACATCGGATTATTTGTTCCGTAATTATGATTATCCTGAGGGAATTATGACGGCGATTCGGGCGGCGCTTGTGAGGACTGAGTCGATTTGTGAGGCTGGCAAGGAACTTGGATATGAACCACTAGTGAGATTGTCCAGAGGTGAGCAAAATGGTACAGAGCGCGCGCATGATGTGATTTTGGCGGATTGTTTTGAGGCGGTGATTGGGGCGGTTTATTTGGATCAAGGGTATGAAGTTGCCAGAGAGTTTATTGCGAAGCATATTCTAGTAAAAACAGAGACAGTGATTGAGGAGGGTACGTGGCGCGACCCGAAGTCTTATGTACAAGAACTGGCACAGAAGATTGATGGGCTTACTCCGGTATATAGAACTTTGCGTGAGGAGGGGCCCGATCATGATAAAGTGTTTACGGTTGGGCTGTATGTGGGTGATACATTGCGTGGAACTGGAATTGGGCATTCGAAACAGGACGCACAGGCGCATGCGGCGGCGGAGGGGGTAAAGTATTATAAGAAGGTTAATCTGGGTAGAGAAGATAAAAAGCGACATTAGGGCTTTAGTACTGTAATATGATATATTGAGGTATTTGTGATAGTGTTTGGTCTGTGGGGTTGAGTGGTAGAGATAGATTGGTAGAGCGCAGAGTTGATTTTTTATGAGTTTTGTGGTATAATTAGAGTAGTAGGCTTATTATCTATTGATGTGATAAGGGGGTTAGTTTATGAACTTTATGAGCTTATTGTCATCTTTTTACGGAGAGAGTTTCGAAAACCGGTTTATTCTGCTCGTGATTTTTTGGTTAATTTGGCCAGGATTGATGTTCCTGGTGGGGTTCATCTTAGAATCTCGGTTGGTGCCGATTGGCGATAGCCAGTCAAAAATGTTCTTCCCAGGTGATTTGTCTCTTGGTGTAATGCTCGTAGCGATTATCGGTATGTATACCAAGACTGGCGTTGATGATGTGCCTTTAATTCATGAGCCTCATTGGTGGCTGGCGCTTGTAATTATTGTCGGATTGTTTGCTTTGTGGCGAAGGAGTAGCGAAGCCCCTAACTATCCTGGATTTGCCTTTAGGAGCCCAACTAAAATAACACACGACATTATGGGGTATTTTATTATTCCGTTTGTTTTGCTTGGTTTGGGGATTCCTCAGCTGATAATGCTGAAGTTTGGTGTTTTTGAAGCAGTCCGGATGAATTGGTTCGCACTTGCGTTGGCGATTGTGTTTTTTTTATTCTGTGGAGCAATGGATCTGCTCACGTTTTATGATTGCAAGGACATTGCTACTCGTCACCCCGATAACTGGGAACCAATTTGGCGTAAAAAACGACATAGATGATAAGCTTAGATGCCGTCATGCCGAGAGGTGTGGCGGCTTTTTTATTGGATTGAGTTTTTGATTGTAACTATCTGGGTTTAGATATGAGTTTGCTTAGATGTTTTTATAGCTATCGTGATGCTGTTACTGGACAAAGGGGTAAATGTGTGGTATGATAAGATTATTGAATAATAAGTATTAAGCTCGAAAAACTCATGTCTTAGAGGTTATCGAGCGAGAAAGGATAATAATGACAGAAGCAAAAAAAGATGAGGGGCTAAAAATACGTATTAAGTTGAAGGCGTATGACCACAGGGTAATTGATCAGAGTGCGCGGCAGATTGTCGATACTGCAATTAGGACGGGTGCATCTATTAGTGGGCCGATTCCACTTCCTACAAAAAGGTCTACTTATACAGTCGTGAAGTCGCCACACGTGTATAAAACTGGTGGTGAAGCGTTTGAGATGAAAGTTCATAAACGTTTGATTGATATTTCGAATGCAACACCTAAGACGATTGAGAGTTTGCAGAATTTGTCGCTCCCGGCTGGGGTAGATGCTGAGATTCGCATGTAAATTTCTTGCAAAAATTCGCTATCTCGGCGTTTTTCCTTACTCGCTCGTCCATTAGACGCGCTTCGTAAGGAGAAAACACCAATCTAGCGAATTTTTGCTAAGAAATTTAAGTTGTTGAAAATACGCTATCTCGGCGTTTTTTGAAATCTGGTCTTTCTTTTCGGGAAAAGAAAGACCAAGAAAGAAAACCAGTATTAAACTTGACTTGGAAGTGAATTCCAAGTCAAGTTTCGATTATGATGAAGAAACGTTTAAGTGAGATGATTGGTATTATGTTTGGCTTGGAAATGGCTCTTGGGCTAAGTTTATATGGGTGAGATTATTCGTGGCTTTTATCGTTTAATTATTGTGCTATAAGCACGTTTTGACGAATAAGTCAATTAAGGGTATAATGATTCTATGAGTGTGAGTAAGCTTAAGAAGAAATTATACTTCAAAGTTGCTAGATATTTTCGACATTTTGCAGATAAGGCTTTTCGGCGGTGGAATCCGCGCGTGATAGCGGTTACTGGTTCGGCTGGTAAGACGACGATGATGAAAATGTTGGAGCATGAAATGGGCGATAAGGCACATTATTCTCATGATGCAAATTCGGCATTTGGGATTCCCTTTGATATGCTGGGGCTAAAAGGGATTAAGGGCTCAAAACTGAAGTGGTTTTGGCTAATTATAATGGCGCCGTTTAAGGCGATGTTTTATCAGCATAAGGAGAAATTCTATGTGGTAGAAATAGATGGAGAGCGACCACACGAGGCGGAGTTTTTGGCAAAATGGCTGAAGCCTGAAGTGACGATATGGGTGTCGATTGGCTTGTCGCACGCAGTGCAGTTTGAAAAGGAAGTATCAGAAGGACGATATAAAAACGTAGGTGAAGCGATTGTGGCGGAGTTTGCCAACTTGCCTGCTAACACATCCAAACGAGTATATATTGATGCCGATTCGAAGATAATGCATGAGGCCACCGAGGATATAACTGCAAAAGTAATACCGATACAAAAAGGCTTGATTAAGAAATATGTCGTATATCCGGAATCGACAGATTTTACCTATGGAGATACGACTTTCCATTTTAATCATCCGGAACCGAGAGACATTTCGTTTAATTTGCTTGTGGTGAGAGATTTGATGAAGTATTTGAAGCTAAAGTTCAATCCTGATTTTACTGGTATGGAAATCGCTCCTGGAAGATGCTCGTTTTTTAGGGGGAAGAAAGGGATTGAGATTATTGATAGCAGTTATAATGCGCATATGATTTCGATGACTTCGGTGCTAGACATGGTTAAGAGGATGCACGCTGATGTGAAGTGGCTGGTAATTGGTGATATTGTGGATCAAGGAGCTCTAGAAGAAGAGGAGCATAAGCGTTTGGCGAAGTTGATAGCAGATGTGAAGCCGGACAATGTAATACTGGTGGGGCGCAGGACTAAAAAATGGACAGCGCCAGAGCTTAGGAAATTGGGTGTTTCGGCGGTGGCAACGACAGATCCAAGGAAAGCACTCGAATATATTGAGAAACGCACTCGAGGAAATGAGACTTTGGTATTCAAAGGGAGTCAGTATTTGGAGTGGATTATCGAGAAGTTACTTGATGATCCTAAGGATGCTGAGAAACTATGTCGACGAGAGAAGGCGGCAGTTATAAGACGTAAGAATTGGGGGCTTAATTGATTATGAAAGGAGAAATATAGGTGGCGGATTTGTATGTAATACACGGGTGGACTTATACGGTAGAGCCGTGGCGAACGACTTTTGCGTTGCTCAGGAAAAATGGCTTGAGCGTTAAAATGCTGAGAGTTCCTGGATTGACTGAGAAATCTGATAAGGTTTTTACGATTGAGGATTATGTGAAATGGGCTGATAAGGAGATACCAGATGGGGCGGTGGCGCTGGGGCATTCGAATGGTGGGCGGATTTTGCTGAATATGTGCGCTGAAAAACCCGAAAAATTGAAGCATCTGATACTGCTTGATGCAGCAGGGATTTATGAGCCATCGGCGAGAAAACGTTTTATTGAAAAGATGGCAAAGATAGGAAAGCCCCTTAAGAAGATTACGATTGTCGATAAGGCTTTTCATAAGATTACTGGGTCGACAGATTATTCGAGAGCACCTGAGAATATGAAAAAGACTTTGGCGAATATGCTTGAGTCGGACAAAAATCTGGATTTTGCGAAAGTTGAAACACCGACGTTTATTATGTGGGGTAAAAAGGATACCACGACTCCTCCGAGGCAGGCGACAGCGATGTATGAAAAATTGCCTCATGCGGAATTGAAGTTTTATGCGAATTGGACGCACGCGCCTTATATTTCAGATCCCGAGGGGTTGGCGCGAGCGATTACTACATTAGTAAAGAAGATACAAAATAAGGGGAAATGAGTTGGCAAGGCATTATTATTTAGGAATGGCAGCAGGTTACTCGGGGGTGGATTGTTTACGGCATACTTTTGCAGTGGGTAGGCAAAAAGATTGCGATGAATTGGTGTCGTATCTTAGTAATAAATATGACGGACAGGCAGTTCTATGTAAAAATGGGCGTTCGGCACTTGCTTTGGCGTTGATGGCATATTTTGAGCCTGGCGATGCAGTTATTATTAATGGCTTTACTTGTTATGCGGTATATGAGGCAGTCAAGGCGGCGAAGCTGAAGCCTGTGTTTGCTGATATTTCAAAAGAAAGTTTAAATTATACTCTTGAGAGTCTTGAAGATGTTATGGCTGATTCGTCTGTTGTTTCAAAAAAGAACCAAGACGCTGATTTTTCTGGCAAAGGTAGTTATCCTGATGCAGTGGGCAAGAAGCCGAAGGGTATCATTATTCAAAACACTCTGGGTAATCCTGTGGATATTGTTGAGATTGAAAAATTTGCCAAGAAACATGATTTGATGATGATTGAAGATTTGGCGCATTGCGCTGGAGTACGTTATAGAGATGGGCGTGAGGTTGGTACGGTGGGTGTGGCTGTGGCATTTTCGTTTGGGAAGGATAAATCGATTGATACGGTGTCAGGTGGGGCATTGGTGTTGCGTGACCCCTGTAAAAAAGATATTAAAGCGCCTAGTGAATCTCCGAAAGTGTCGGAGCATTTGAGGGCGCGGTTTTATCCTTTGTTTGGGGCAATATGTCGAGGGTTGACCTATGTGAAGCTTGGCGGTGCATTGATGAGGTTACTGGTGAAGATTCATTTTGTGGAGCGATCGGCTGATAATAGATTGGATATGACTCAGAGAATTAGTAAATTCGAAGCTAAGCTGGCGCTTAGACAGTTTAAGGGATTAAAAAAGACTGGTGAGTTGCCAATTCGGGGTTTTAATTTGGTACGAGATAGGAGTGAGGTGTTGGCGAAATTGCGTAAGGCAGGATACTATTTCGATGGATTGTGGTATGAGAAACCCGTGTCGCCTGAGAGATATTACAAAAAAGTGCATTTTCCTGAAGCGAAATGTCCAGTGGCGGTCGAAGTAGCAGAACAAATCGTAAATACGCCTTGTTATTATAGTAAAAAAGACCTTATAGGCGCAAACAAAATCATAAGTGAGTATAAGGAGGAAAATGAGTAAGGAGACAAGCGTGAAAAAAACAGATAGATTTACGATGGATGATTGGAAAAAAATCGTGAAAAAACACCCTGAGGCTAATTTTCTCCAGTCGCCGGCTTATGGTAAAGTAAATGAGCTTCTTGGCGCCAAAGTGATATATGATGATTTTGGCGGAAAGGGATGGGCGCTAATGACTGTAAGAGACGCGAAGCGGGGGAGGTATTTGGAGATTCCTTGTGGGCCTTTGATTGATTGGGGTAATGAGAAATTGGCAAAAGAAGTTTTTGCAAAGATTGCTGAAGTGGCACGGAATGAGAAGTGTGTGTTTGTGAGGGTGAGGCCACAATTGATTGCCTGTGAAGAGAATTTGAAGAAACTGTCGAAACTTGGCCTTAGTGAATCGCCAATGCATTTGGCGGCTGAACATACTGTGATGATTGATTTGTCGTGCTCAGAGGATGAGTTATTGGCTAAGATGCGGAGACAGACTAGATATGAGGTGCGAAGGGCAGATAAACTAAAGATTACAGTAGAAAAGTGCAATTCGGAGGAAGTGTTTAGAGAGTTTCATAGAGTGCAGGCAGAGACGGCTAAGAGGCAGAATTTTGTACCGCCGAATTTGAACACGTTATTGGCAGAACGAGAAGGATTTGGTGAGAATGCTGAGATTTATGTGGCGAGGGTACATAATGATGAATTAAAGCAAGCGCCTGATGAATCGCCGAATAACAGAGGTGATTTGGCTGGTGGTGGTGACGAGGGAGAGCCGGTGGCTTATGGTTTGATTATTAAGGATGGGCGAGAAGGCGATTATTATGAAGCGGCTTCGACAGAGCTTAATCGTAAGTTGCCTGGGGCGTATGCTTTGCTTTGGCGGGTGATGCGAGATTTGAAGGCAGAGGGTTATGAGCGGTTTAATCTGTGGGGTATTGCTCCGCCTGGACATCCAGAGCATCGATATGCAGGTGTGACAACGTTTAAAACTGGTTTTGGCGGTGAAGTGATTGAATATGTGCCGGCGCATGATTTGGTGATTTCGAAGATTGGTTATCTGAAAGATTTGGTTGTGGAAAAGGCGCGCAAGAAAAGGAGGCATTTATGAGTAGTAAAGTGGTATTGATTGATGCAGATGATCGTTCGTCTTGGGATGAGTTTGTTACTTCTCATCAAGAAGCGAATTTCTTGCAGTCATGGGATTTTTATGAATTTCATAAAGCACGTGGAAAGAAGGTTGTGAGGCGTGCAGTAATGAGTGGAGATAAGATTGTCGGGGTATATGCTGGTGTGGTCGAGACGGCGAAGCGTGGGAGATATATGGCGATTGCTGGCGGTCCGATTATTGATTGGAATGATAAAGAGCTGATTAAGTTAGTGTTTGATGATATTCGTGATGAAGGGCTGAAGGCTGAATGTGTGTTTGTGAGGGTGCGACCTCAATTAGAATTGTCGGATAAGTCTATGATGTTAATGAGCGAATTAGGGTTGAAACGGGCGCCGATGTATTTATCGGTGGAGTTTGCTGGGGTGCTGGATTTGACAAAATCAGAAGAGGACATTTTGGCTGGGGCGTCACAGGGGTTTCGACGTAAACTTCGAAAAGCTAAAAAGAATGATATCGAGATTACGGCAGATACTAATAATGAATCGATTGAAGAGTTTTGCAGATTGGAAAAATTGCATGCTGAGAGACAGAAGTACGTGGCTTTTTCGGAGTCGTTTCTCAAAAAACAATTTGAGGCGTTTCGCGAAGGTGGTGAAGTATTAATTTATACTGCCCGTAAGGATGGAGAAGTGCTGGCGCAGAATTTTATGATTTTTTATGGGGCGGAGGCAAGTTATCACTATGGCGTATCTTCGGAGCTTGGTACGAAGTATTCGGCAGCTCCACTACTCCACATGCAAGCTATGAATGAGGCTAGAAATCGGGGGTGTATTCGATATAACTTATGGGGGATTGTGGAGCCAGATGAGAAGGAGCATAGGTTTTATGGCGTCTCGGAGTTTAAAAGATCATTTGGATGTAATGAATTGAGGTATACGCCAGCGCATGATATGATACTGAAACCAATGAAGTATCGGGTAAATTGGGCTGTGGAGACGGCTAGGAAGAAAAAGCGACATGTATAGAGCAGTATAGTAATGAGTGGAGTAGGGCGATAGGAAATGGGATGGGTCGATACGATGAAATAATTATGTGGATATCGAAGTTGGATTTCGGGGTTAGATATGGGGTTTTCAAAGGTGAATATTTGTGATATAATTATATATAGTATTAATTAAGGAGAAAACATGCTTGCGATTCGAATGCAACGTAATGGCCGGACGCATTATCCTACGTACCGGATAGTCGTCCAAGAATCACAGCGCCACCCTTTGTCGGGTCGCGTCGTGGCGGAGGTCGGCAATTATAATCCCCAGACGAAGGCTTTGACCCTCGACAAGGAATTGGTGGAAAAATACTTAAGTAATGGCGCTCAGCCGTCGAGCCGTGTGGCTTTTATCTTAAAGAAGAACGGCGTTAAGCTGCCAAAATGGTATAAGGAGCATACGCCAAAAAAATCTGTGGCGAAACATGCTGATAAATTGCGTAAAAATCAGCCAAAAGAAGAAGTGACTTCAGCGGAAGAGTCTGCTCCTGAGGCGTAAGAATAGATACTGACTGACTGTTTGTTATGTAGTGTTTTTGATGGGTTTGCTAGGGGCATCAAAATAGATGATAGTATAATAAATTTGGCGCTTCAAATAAAGAATGGCTGTGTTATAATAATAGATAAATAATAACTTAAATGAAATGGAGAAAAATATGGCTACTATTGACCAACAATTCGTAGAATATATCGTAAAAACTTTAGTCAACAACCCTGATAAGGTGGTGGTAGAGCGTAAAATTGATGAAAAAGGAGTGCTCCTGACTTTAACCGTGGATCCTGATGATGTTGGAAGAGTGATTGGTAAGCGAGGTGCAACAGCGCAGGCTATACGGGTACTGTTGCGTGCGCTTGGTACAAAGCAGGATGCTCGATACAACCTTAAGATTGTCAATAATGACGAAGATGGGCATGAGTCTTCGTATGAGAAAAGAGTGCGAGACGATAAGGAATCTGACGTCGATGAGAGTGAGGAGGATTCTGATAAGGCTGCAGGAAATGATGAGATTGAACATGATGATGAAAATGGTGAAGAATATGATGAGAATGAAGATGAAGATGATGTGGATGAGGATAATGATGACGAAGACGAAGATGATGAAGACGAAGATGATGAAGATTCTTCTGAACTTGCTGAGAAGACGCGCGCTGAATTGGCCGATCTTGATGACCTAGATATTTAAAAAAAGTACTTGACAATGTTTAAGTTGCGAGTATAATTAAGTTTAAGCTAACTAACTGCGAGTTTGCTTACAGTATAAAAACAAAAGTTGAGAGCTTATCTATGC
>CAMVEA010000001.1 GCA_947166405.1 uncultured Candidatus Saccharibacteria bacterium | reverse complement strand
TTTTATGCTTCCATAGTATCACAATTATTAATTCAGCACAAGCGTTTTATTAAAAGAATCACAGAAAACTGATATTTCTAAGCCTTGTCGCATAATTCACCTTATTTCTGGAGCTTCGATTATGGTAAATTATGCAACATGACACGTTCTTTCTGATACGCCTCCTTTACTAGTTTGTCGAATTGTGTTACAATTATATTAATGACTTTGAACAAAAATATGATTAGAAATGTGGCGATTATCGCGCACGTCGACCATGGTAAGACTACCTTGGTAGATGGGCTGCTCAAGCAGTCGCATACGTTTCGCGAGAATCAGGCTGAGATGCAGCAGACGCTCATTATGGACTCGATGGATCAGGAGCATGAGCGGGGAATTACGATTACGGCGAAACAGACCTGCGTGTATTATGACGGCTACAAAATAAACATCATTGATACGCCTGGGCACGCAGATTTCTCGGGTGAGGTAGAGCGGACTTTGAATATGGCGGATGGGGTACTGCTGATTGTGGATGCACAGGAAGGGCCGATGCCGCAGACGAAGTTCGTACTGTCGAAAGCTCTTGATCTTGGGTTGAAGCCAGTGGTAGTGATTAATAAAATCGATAAGCCGGCGGCGCGGATTGATGAGGTTTTGTCGGAAATTGAATCTTTGTTTCTCGAGCTTGCAACTGACGAATCGCAGTTGTTCTATCCTGTGTATTATGCGGTGGCGCGTGAGGGGCGGGCGGGGGTCACGACTGAGCTTGATGATGACCTGCACGTAATATTTGAGGCAATTATCAATGACATTCCGGCGCCGGATGTGGATGCTGACTCCGAGTCGGCGCAGCTACTTGTGGCGGCTCTCGCTTCGGATAATTACTTGGGCAAATATTGTATTGGGAAGATTTTTGGTGGCAAGCTTAAGAAAGGGCAAAGTGTCAAGATCTTAAGAAGAACTTCCATAATGCCCTCTGAGGACCGTCCGCGACCAACGGGGAGCGGTGGAGCGAGCGAGCCCCGTAACGACGGGCGCGAGCGAAGCGCGTCCGAAGAGGGTCATTTGGAAGTTCAAGTTGCAAAGATTGACAGATTATTTACTTACAGAGGGCTTGGGAAGGAAGAAGTGCAGGAAGCGATTGCGGGGGATATTGTGGCAGTGACTGGGGTGGCTGAGGCAAACATCGGTGATACGATTGCGACTGGTGATAATCCTAAGGCTTTGCCTGGGATTAAGCTTGAAGAGCCGACTTTGTCGATATATATTGGGCCAAATACCTCACCGCTTAAGGGGCGTGAAGGCGAATTTACGACTTCACGGCAGATTGCGGAGAGGTTGGAGCGGGAGCTCGAGACCAACATTGCTTTGAAGATTCAGCCGGATGGGCTCGGATATAAGGTGTCGGGGCGTGGGGAGTTGCATCTTAGTGTATTGATCGAGACGATGCGGCGCGAAGGATATGAGCTCGAGGCTGGGCGGCCGGAGGTCGTGTATCGTGAGATTGATGGAATCAAGCAGGAGCCGATTGAATCACTGACAATCGAAGTGGATTCGGAATATGTGGGAGCGGTGTCGCAAGAGTTGGGAATACGCAAGGCGGAGCTCAAGACTCAAGAGTTGACATCGAGTGGCGCTACGAGGTTTGTGTATGAGATATCGACCGCGGCGTTGATTGGGCTTCGTAATAATTTACTGACTGCTACCAAGGGGACTGTGATAATGTCTTCGATTCCTTCGGGCTATCGTCCGCTGGAGGGGAAGTACAAACCGGAGAGGAACGGCGCGCTTGTTTCGTTTGAAACAGGGGTGTCGACGGCTTATGCCCTCGATGCGGCGCAGGCGCGCGGGGTACTATATATTCCGCCTCAGGTGCCAGTATATCAAGGAATGATTGTGGGATTGTCGAACAAAAAGGACGATTTGGATATTAATGTCTGCCGCGAGAAACAACTCACTAATATGCGGACACATGCGAGCGATGGAGCAATTCAGCTGACCCCATATACACAGTTGTCGCTAGAGCAATGCTTGGATTTCTTGCTGGATGATGAGCTACTCGAAGTTACTCCGAAGTCTCTGAGACTACGCAAGCGCCAGCTCGACCCGGTGAAGCGCAAGCGAGAGAATCGGGCGTAGTTGCCCTTGAAAAACGCCGCTCGGATGAGCGGTTGCGTTAGTGGAATAGCTACGATTGGATGATGTGATGGGAAAAGCGCCGCTCGGATGAGCGGCGCTTTGGTGGAGTGGTGTGGTCAATGAGAAAAGGGGGTCGTCAGGCGAAGCCGTTCTCTCTCAGGATTTCCCTAGCAATTCGCGCAGGAGCAGAGCCAGTGCGGAATACGTGGGGGAAATCGTCCCCATTTTTTATCACCGTTTCCAGCTCGTAGATGCCGGGGATCCCCTTCTGTCTATTAAGAAACTCTTCGGCAATCTCCTGCCGGCTGGTATGCAGGCCGAACGCCCGCAGGATGGGTTCTGTAGCAAAGAAGTGCTCCTCGACGATGCGCCAAGGGGCAAACTTTGCCGGAACGAAATACATGTCGTCATCCCGGTCGGGAATCACGACACCATGGTCGATAGCGGGGACCCCGTCAACATAGGTGTTCTTGTTCGAGAATTCTCTACCGAAGAGAACTTGATGGGTATGGTGGACAGCGTCGATCATTACAAAAGCGATCCTGATACGCTCATCATCGCTCATCCTCTTCGCCACGATGGTGGCCTTCAGCTGCTGGAGCTGAGGGTCATGCTCCTCACCGTGGAGGATGGTCTCCGTTAAATCGACAGGGATGTCGACGCCATGGGTCTTCATCTCCTCTACGAGTGCCTCGAAGGCAGCGACGATCTTCCTGTCGATGCCGTGGTCGTAGGCCACTGCCGAATGGAAGTCCTTCGCCACGATGTCTTCGATCGAAGACTCAGCGAACCCCCTAGAAAAGAGGACGCTTCTTAAAGCTTTTGATAAGATGAAATTTATCATCTCTACACACTCCTTTTTAAAAAGATCTATGTCACCGTGATTTAACGTCTGGCAACATCTGTTTAATTATAGCATATACGCTATGAATTGTCAATAGGTGATTATGTGTCTTGGGTAGTTGTGGTGTGGGTACCGATTAGGGCTTGCATTGAGGTGAAAATGATTTATAATAGAGTACATGTTAATTGATTCGCATTGCCATTTACATGATAGGGAATTCTTCGGTGCTGAGCAGGCAGAAAAAATGCTAGAACGGGCGCGTCAGCGTGGTGTAGGAAAGATTGTTTGCATTGGCACAGACCCGAAGGATTCTTTGGTCGCAATGGATTTCGCTGCTTCACATGAGGGGGTCTACTGGACCTATGGAGTACATCCCGAGAATGTAGCAGAACCTGAGCCAGCTTCTGGGTTCGATAATGATTCTCGGTTGGTGGCTATAGGGGAGGTAGGGCTTGACTATCATTATGAGGGTTATGAGCGTGAGGCACAGATAAGGTTGTTTGAGGTGATGTTACAGCTCGCTGTAGATAATGATTTGCCGGTGTCATTTCATATTCGCGAAGCTTTTGCTGATTTCTTTCCGATAGTGGCGAATTTTCCAAAAGTACGTGGGGTGGTTCATTCATTTACGGATAGTAAAAAGGTGTTGAGACGAATATTGCAGGAGACAGAGTTCTATGTAGGTGTGAACGGGCTGGCGACCTATTCGACGTTGCCGTTGCCACCGATTGAAAGAATCATGTTAGAGACAGATGCGCCATTTTTGGCGCCTATACCACACAGGGGTAGCACCAATGAGCCTGGGTTTGTGGCAGATGTGGCTGACTGGCTGGCAAGCAAGCTCGAACTCCCTGCTTCCGAGGTGGCTCGGATTACAACTGACAATACCGAGCGACTACTTAGCCTTGATTCTTAAGGAGGGTACATTCTGCTATTGACTTTTTGAGGATTTTGTGCTATAATTATAGGTATGAATAAAGTAATTGACAATCTAGTACCATCATACGAAAGGCATAGAACCTATAATTTTGATGCCACGACTGCATCTATGGAGATTTATAAAGAGTTAAACGCTATTGCGGAGGAGATTGAGCAATGTCGCTTAAGAAACGTCTAAGGAGAACCAATAAGAATAGGGAGCCAATGCGGTATTCTAATAAACTCACATTGGATGAGCTAATCAATGCCGAATCGGTAATCGGTAGAACGGTGTTTGGGCCTGTACCGGAAGGGCATCGAAGAGAGTTTTTTGAGTCGCGAAAAAATGTGTGGTTCTGGTATGAGAGTTGGGTAGACGCTAGCGGCATAATGCATGAGATGACTATTCGTTATGAGGTACGCCCAACAGGAGTGTACAAGAAAGTCATTGGCGGCAAATATGCTAAGCTTGAAGGAGACGAATTGAACAACTTCCGGAAGGCGGCTAGGTCGTATTTGAATCTTATTAAGACCAAGCTGTATTGCTAAGGTCAGTAGTTGGCAGCGTGAGGAACAGGATTAAACTTTGAGCCTTGATGTACTGGATTGAATGGGGAGGGATTGAACTACTGAGATGTTACGTTAAATATGATGGTGACAGGATGCGACAGAAACGTGGCGACGAATGTAGTGATGAACGTGGTGATAGTCTTGCAAAAATATAATTCTATTGTTAGAATTAAACTATGAAAAAGAAAAAAGATAAAAACAAGATTATAGCTATAACAGTTTTGATTGTGGGGGTTATTACGCTGATTGTGGGCGTAGTTTTTTTGGTATTGCATCTAGTTAGCGCGCCGGCGCTTGGAGACGCTGAGTATTTGGTAGAAAAGGGAAGCTGGCAGCTTCAAGGAGGGGAGTGCGAAGAGATGAAATGTGCAGATGACACGAAATGCTTGAGTGCAAGTAGTGAAGCTATGCAAAGTTGCAACAATGATGGGGTAATATGGACGTTTACTGAGATAGGGAAGGGGACTTTGACTACTAATAACCATCAGAATGATTATGATTTTATTTGGGCGATTGAGGGCGATAAACTCAAGATTGAGACGTCGTGGCTATACACGATGAATAATGAGTATACATACAAACTTGACCAGGGCGCCAACACTCTGACTCTTGATGAGAATATAGTGTTTGTGGCGGCGGAATAAGCTGGTATCATCGACGTAGAGTGGGTCGATTAGCTAGATTGTACGCGAGCGATATTATTGGGCTGACGTGGGTAGAGTCGGGGCGTTGGGCCTGCTGACTAAGAAATGTCGATTTCGGTACCACAGGTGGCATTGATGCCGAGGTTGCTGAGAGTGACGAGCTCATTATCGTTAATCATATGCGTAGAGTGGAGCTCAGCACCTTGGAGCTTGTCGAGATTGTCGAGGGCTTTCTTGGCCATGGGATTAGTGGACGAACAAATCGACAAAGCAATAAGAACTTCGCTTAGGTTGAGGTGGGTCTCTTTGAAATTGGATATTTTGTTCTTGATTTCGAGGATGGGGTCGAGGACGGCGGGGGCGATTAAATCGACTTCGTCGGGAATCTTGGTGAGGGCCTTGAGAGTATTGAGCATAGTTGCAGAAATTGGCGTTAGGTTGGTAGTCTTACGGCCGGTGATATGATGCTTGTCGACCTGGATGGCGGCGGCGGGCTGGCCGGAGGACTCACGCTTGGCTTCGGCTTCTTGTACGACTTGGCGGTCGGCTTCGGAGATGCCGAGTTCGTTCATGAGGAGCTTGATGCGCTCTGGAACCTCGGGGGAGACAGCGCCTTTTTTGAGGTCGACCATGGCGCGATAGTAGCGGCGGATGATTTCGGCTAAAGCGGCGCGCTGGATGGCCTTGTCGTCAGTGATGCACTCGCCGATGACGTTGACACCCATATCGGTAGGGGAATAGTAGATGGTCTTGCCGGTGATGCGACGGAGGATTTCTTTGAGGACTGGGAAGGTCTCGAGATCGCGGTTGTAGTTGACAACGGATTTGCCGTATTTGTCGAGGTGAAAATGGTCGATCATGTTGATATCGCCGAGATCGGCAGTGGCGGCCTCGTAGGCAACGTTGACGGGGTGCTTGAGTGGCAAAGACCAGACAGGGAAGGTCTCAAACTTGGCATAACCAGCATTGACGCCTTTCTTGTACTCGTGGTAGAGCTGAGAGAGCGCCGTGGCGAGCTTGCCAGAGCAGGGACCTGGGGCGGAGACGACCACTAGAGGCTTGGTGGTCTCGATATAAGGATTGGCGCCATAGCCCTCGTCGGAGACGATTGTGTCAACATCGGTGGGGTAGCCTTTGGTAAAGGTGTGGAAATATGGCTTGATGTGATAGTCTTTGAGCTTCTCGGCGAAATCCTTGGCTTTCTTCTGACCATCGAAGAGGGTAATGACGACTGAATTTACCGTGATGCCTTTGTCGCGGAGGAACTCGATAAGGCGCAGGACCTCGGTCTCGTAGGATATCATGTGGTCGGCGCGGATTTTGGAGTTCTCGATGGCGCCTGCATTGATACAGAGAATAACTTCGGCATCGTCTTTGAATTCTTGGAGAAGCCGGATTTTGAGGTCGGGGAGGAATCCTGGGAGCGTACGCGCAGCGTGCTGGTCGTCGATGAGCTTGCCGCCAAACTCTAGGTAGAGTTTGTCAAACATCTTGATGCGCTCTTTGATTTTCTTTTTTTGGATTTTGAGATATTTCTCAGAATCGAAACATTTTTGCATAATACCTCCTTTTACTATATTATTATAGCACGAGATTGTGATGTGGGAACCCTCGATGCGTGATGCGCATGCGATGCCACCGATGGGCGTCTAGGGCGTGCAAAACCCCCGACGCGAAGTCGGGGGTGGTTGGCCTCATGAGGCGCTTTGGGACGCCTTTGCGGCTTTTAATGCGAGGCGTTGGCTGCGACGTTTGGGGACTAAACGGTACCAATTTGCCATGTACTCGTTGATGATGCGCTGATTGATGGGTGTCGCGGGATCGAGTCCACCTGGCAATGTGTGGCTTGGCGCTCGACCGTCGTTGGGTACTGCGTAATCGTAGCTACGCTCGCCGATCAGTAGCTTGGCTCCGTCACTTGCGGCCTCTCTGCGGAACAGAGATAATTCGTGGAACAAATACGAGGTGCTGCGCTTGGATAAGCGCTCTTGCAAGTCATGGGCTGCTCGATAGCACCAGAATTCATCCCATGGGATGATTTTGCGGTATTCGGCGTCAATCTGGAGATTGTGGATACGTCTTAGCGAAATAATATCGTTGTCCGATGTGGGGTCGATGCACCACCAGAGTCCGAATCGTTTGATTTCTACCCAAGAATGCCAAAATCTGCTGTCTTTGCTGGTTGTCACCCTTGCGATCACGTAGCGTGACGTGCGGTCGTTGCTGAGTAGGATCATGTTGAGTACAGCTACCTCATAACACAGCCCGTGACCGACATAGAAGGCCAATCTATTGAACAAGCATCCATCAAGTACGTCGAATACTCGATATCCATTGAGGTAATAGTCTACGCTGGCAGTCATATACCTATACGCAATGTTGACCTTCATTTCGGATAATTCGCCGATTATTGTTACGACTATGAGTAGGATAACGCCTATTCGGTATTCGATATTGGTCGAGTGGCGGCTCAACATCATTGCTGCGACGCCCAAAGCGCAGCACATAGTCCAAAATCCCATCCTCATGTTACCGTATTTGCGATCCATCATGTAATACATCGATAATCGTCCCAATAACATCAAAACACAACCTTTCTGTAATGTACTATAGTTTTGTGATCTATGCTGGTGATATTTTAGCATAATTATGGGGGGGTAGTCAAATGGGGTTGGGCGGGTGGTTGGGTCGGCGGGGTAGTTACCTAGAGCTGAACGGGGGCAGCGGATGGTTTTCCTGCAAAAAACGTGGGAAAATCACGCTATTTGGTCGGAAAAAGTGTGGTTTGAACACATTAATTCCTAGGAAAAATTGTGGTTTGTTGCATTTATTCCTGTTTTAGGTGGTTTACTGGCTAGCTACCGGCCACGCATCGTAAGGTGTAACCGCTGTAGCGACTGCCGTAGTCCGCTGGGCCGATAGTGGAGGTATCCGCGTTGAGATAGTACATGTAGTTGCTGCTGTAGCGAGTAGAGGACCACCAGCTGCCGTATCTACCCTGATTGCCCGGCGAGCCATTGTAGAAGTTGCCCGAGAGAGGAAGATGGAGAGCGGAGCGATAGTTTGCGTAAGCAGTAGCGTCAGAAGTTGAGCTAGTAGAACCATAGATAACATTAGCAAGAGCTGAGTATTCGCCAGAAGTATTTCCAGTAGGCATTCTCCAACCAGCTGGGCAGATGCTTTCTGTGGCGTTACCGCTAGGTGTACCAGTGCTTGTGCCGTTACCGTAGCAGTAGGAACCGGCAGAGGCAGCACAGTAGTTGTAGTAGCCGCCCACTTTATATCCGCC
This sequence comes from uncultured Candidatus Saccharibacteria bacterium, assembly GCA_947166405.1. Classification (GTDB taxonomy): domain Bacteria; phylum Patescibacteriota; class Saccharimonadia; order Saccharimonadales; family Saccharimonadaceae; genus Nanosyncoccus. The sequence goes on along the minus strand of CAMVEA010000001.1, from coordinate 66,059 downwards.
AGCTTGACTCGTGGCATCAGTTGGGACTACGTTTTTGTTAGTCATATTTACCAGTGGAGCAGAGTAACTGTAGCTAGAAGTCCAGTTAGTGACTCCGGCAGTGGCATACTTATCGGAAGCAGTGCCGGTGCTGGTACCTTTGAGATATGGCAGACCAGTACTAGCGTTGGTGTTGCTAGAAGAAAGGTTATTTAGAATATTGCTATCGGTGAGGTCTAGGGCAAGGTTGTCTAGCATCCAGAGGTTACCATCAGCGAGTTTACTTACACAATAAGTTTCATTGTCACGATTGTCTTTGATCTGGTAGGTGACATCGGTAGTTAGGCTAGCTAGGACAGTGGCACGATTGCTACTAGTAATGTCTTGCATATAAGTAATACCAGAAGCGACTGTAGATATCATGGGTGAGGTAGAACAGCTAGACTGAGTAACTGGCTGCCACATGGCGGTGAGTGATAGAGCATTGGAGCTAGTGCCGCTCAGAGTGTAGTTACTGCCTGCTGCATAGGTAGTACCAGAGCAAGAGTCTATGCCATCTGTGTTGGTGATAGTGCCAGAGCACCAGCCGAGGAAATTATGCTTATCCCAAGCAGGGGTGTTACTTGGCAAAGTTACACTGGAGCCGACCGATGTGCTACTTAAGTCTGTAGGCATATTAGTTACTACGCCGTCATTATAGGTAATGCTGTAATTTATGCCGCCATCGGCGTAGGTGTTGCTAGTGAATCCTGCTAAAACTGACAGGGTGCAGACTGTTAAGAGAGAGGGTGAGAGAAAGTTCTTTTTGTTGTGGGTTGCTAGGGGAAGGCGCAGGCTACTCCTAGAGCAACTGGTTTTATCGCTAATAGATATATTCCTCTCAAAAAACATTCTCTTCATGCTTATATTGTAGCATAGCGAGTTCAAAATGCAAGGGTAAAATGCGACAAAAAGTGTGACATAATTATACAGATGGCCTCACGTTATTCGGTCGGAAAATGTGTAAAATATCACGTTATTCGGTCGGAAAATGTGTATGACCCCTTGAAACGTTGTTTTATTGGGACTCGGAAGCGAATACTAAGGCTAACTCTGTGGCGGATAGGGTGAAGTCACTGACGTGATCATTGGTATTGGTGGCGATGATGGTCGTAGAGACGGTGGCATAGATGTGGTATAATGTTGGTATGATATATCTGGATCATGCGGCGGCGACGCCGGTAGATGCGAGGGTGCTTCGAGCGATGGAGCCGTATTTTGGCGAGAAGTTTTATAATCCGTCGGCGGCTTATTTGCCGGCAAAGGAAGTGGCGGCTGATTATGAGGCGGCGAAGGGGACGATTGCGCATGCGATTGGAGCGAAAGGGGCTGATATCGTGATTACCGCTGGGGCGACGGAGGCGAATAATCTGGCGCTGTCTGCTGTATCTCTGGACGGGTCCTGCCGGCCATTTTCCTCCCCCACTTCGCAAGGCTCAGTGGGGGACCCCCTCCATGGCCGTCACCCGTCCATGCTATATCTCGTAACAGAGCATGATTCGGTGCGGCGAGTGGCGGAGCGATATGGGGGACAGGGGATCGAGGTGCTGCCGAATGGAATGATTAATATGGAAGATTTGCGGGGGAAGCTTAGCGATGAAGTGGAATTGGTGTCGGTGTCGCTGGCGAATAATGAGCTGGGGGTGATTCAGCCGCTGGCAGAGATTGCGGCGTTGATTCGCGAGGTGCGGCTTGACCGGATGCGAAGGGGCGTGCGTAGGCAGCTGCTGCTTCATTCGGACGCTTCGCAGGCGCTGAATTTGCTGGATGTGAATGTAGCGCGGCTGGGGGTGGACTTGATGACGATGAATGCGGCGAAAGTGTATGGGCCGAAGGGGGTGGGGGCGTTATATGTGGCGCATGGAGTACGGCTGAAGCCGGTGTCGGTAGGCGGAGGGCAGGAGAATGGCCTGAGAGCGGGGACCGAGAACGTGCCTGGGGTGATAGGGTTTGCGCGGGCGCTTGAGCTGGCGCATGAGCATCTGAATGGGAATAGGAAGAAGTATGCCGAGTGGCGGCGGATTTTGCTATCTGAGCTTGAAGGGTACGAGTTGATTAACCGTAAGCACTGTCTTGACAATTTCGTGGTTTTGTGCTATAATGGTATAGATGCGGAACGTTTGGTGTTCCTTCTTGAAGAGCGGGGGGTGTATGTGGCGACTGGGGCGGCGTGCGCGGCGTCTAAGGGCGTGAGGTCGCATGTGTTGGCGGCTATTGGACTGTCGGACTCGCAGATTGCAGGGTCGCTTAGGCTAACTCTCGGCGAGACCAATGACGAGGCACAGATACACGAAGCGGCTCGAGTAATCAACGATGTTGTGAAAGCTGAGTGGGATAGGCTGTCTGGAATTAAGGCAAGCCATAGTTGGTTTTTCTAGAAAATATGGTGAAAAAATGATATAATATGGTTATGAAAACAGTATATGTGGGGATGAGTGGCGGGGTGGATTCGTCGGTAGCGGCGATGTTGTTGTTGGAACAAGGCTATCGCGTGGTGGGAGTATATATGAAAAACTGGTCGCGAGACCTGCCTGGGATGAAGTGTCCGTGGGCGGAGGATCTCGCTGATGCAAAGCGTGTGGCAGTGAAGCTTGGGATTGATTTTCTTGTGTGGGATTTTGAGGAGGCATATCATGATAAGGTAGTGGATTATATGCTTGATGAGTTTCGTCGCGGGAATACGCCGAATCCGGACGTAATGTGTAATCAAGAGATTAAATTCAAGCTGTTTTATGAAAAAGCTATGGCGGCTGGGGCTGATTTTATCGCCACAGGGCATTACGCAAGAGTGGAGCGAGAAATACCCTTGTTCGAGGAGCATATTTTCCGACGGGGAAAATACGGAGCGACCGAGCCCCGTAACGACGGGCGCGAGGGAGCGTTCCGAGAACAACGGGTATTCTCGCTCCCAGCATTGCTGAGGGCTACAGACGAGAATAAGGACCAGACGTATTTCCTGTATCGTATTTCGGAGGAAGCTTTGGCGCATACGTTGTTTCCGATTGGCGGAATGATGAAACCCGATGTGAAGAAGCTCGCTAAGGAGCGAGGGCTACATAATGCTTATAAAAAAGAGTCGATGGGGGTGTGCTTTGTGGGTGAGGTGGGGATGAAGGATTTCTTGAAGGAATACATCGATATCCAGCCTGGAGAGATTCGTGAAATTGAGTCCAATCGAGTACTGGGATATCACGAGGGGGCTGTGTTCTATACTATTGGACAAAGGCATGGGCTGTATATTTCGGGCGGGCTACCGTACTATGTCGTCAAGAAAGACGTCGCAAATAATATCGTGTATGTGTCGAAGAACCTAAACAGTGATGAGCTGTGGACGGATGAACTGAGGCTTCGCGACATTCTATTAAGGCAATTCGATGGCGACTTTCTTCGGGACGGGGTCGCTTTCGCCCGTCGTTACGGGGAAAGCGCCCCTCATACCTCGGTCGTAACCTCCGGAAGCCCTCAGAAAGTACCATCCGAATTGCCTTCACACGAGATCCAAGTTCGCCTACGGCATCGGGCGCCACTCATCCCTGTGAAATTTGATGGAGAAGTACTACATTTCGATGAGAAGATTAAACGCCCCGCCTCGGGGCAGTCTGCGGTGCTATATGATGGAGAGATTTGTCTAGGTGGGGGGATTATAGCATAAAAATAAGCCGTTATAGTAACGGACTGTAGTTCCATTATACCATATACGGCTTATTTTGTCAAATAATACTATTAGGCCATCATCATTGCGACGTTTGCGCAGAGAAGAACAGCAGCGATCATGCTCATCGCAGTAACGAGGTAAACATGATTCCTCTCGCTCTGGCTGATTTGTTGCTTCTTGCAAGTACGGTTGCAAGACTTCTTGCGCGTAGAATTACCCCTCGCGGTGGTCTTCTTCGCAGTTTTGGTTGATTGTTTCTTTTTTGTTTGTGCCATAATTAGCTCCTATTAATTATTCTTATGTTTATATTATCACGGATTTTTTAGCTTGTCAATAATTTTGTGGTATAATTTTCAATATGAATGCAAATGAAATAAGACAAAAGTTTTTAGAGTTTCAAAAAAAGAGAGGGCATAAGGTAATCGCTCCTGCTCCATTAGTATTAGAGGGTGACCCGACCACATTATTTACTGGCTCGGGAATGCAACCACTACTGCCGTATTTGCTGGGAGAGCCACATCCGGATGGAGTGAGGTTGTGCGATTCGCAACCTTGCATGAGGTTGCAGGATATTGAAGACGTTGGTGACCCGAGACATACTACTGTATTTGAGATGCTGGGGAATTGGTCGCTGGGAGATTATTTCAAGGAAGAGCAAATACGTGGCTTTTTTGAATTCCTGACGAAGGAGGTGGGATTGGACCCAGAGAAAATCTACGTAACGTGCTTTATTGGCAACGAAAAATATGGAATTCCACGCGATGATGAGGCCGCTCGGATCTGGCGCAAGGTATTCAAGGAAGCTGGGATTGATGCACAAATTGCTGAGATTGGGACTGCTGAAGCTGGCGATAAGCGTGGAATTAAGCCTGGAGAGAGGATTTTCTTCTATGACGATCACGAGAACTGGTGGTCACGAGGTGGTGGTTGCGATTCAACGCCGATTGGTGACCCGTGTGGTCCAGATTCTGAGGTGTTTTATGATTTTGGTGAAGATAAGCAAGATGTCAAGAAATATGGCAAAGCGCACCCTGCTAGCGATGGGGCAAGGTTTATGGAGATTGGCAATTCGGTGTTTATGCAGTATCGGCGGCTCGAAGATGGGACATTCGAGGAGCTGAAGAACAAAAATGTTGACTTCGGTGGTGGGCTGGAGCGGATAGCTGCGGCAGCGATTGGTTCATTTGATGTGTTCCGAACTTCACTGATGCAGCCAATCATTGATCGACTGGAAGAGATATCAGGGAAGTCGTATGACAATAATACTGACGAAATGAGAGTAATCGCTGATCATTTGCGTGGTGCATATTTGCTGTCGGCGCAAGGTTTGGCGCCATCTAATAAAACGCAGGGCTATGCGCTAAGGCGGCTGGTGAGAAGGGCGATTCTAAGGGCGCTTGATCTAGGAATATCGTCGAACTTCTTGGCTGAGATAATTCCAATCGTGGCAGAGAATTACAAAGAATTACCAGATTCTATACTGACGCATCGAGAATCGGCTCTCGAAACACTGCTTCGCGAGGAGAAGGCATTTCGAAAGACCTTGAATAAGGGGTTACGTGAGTTAAAGAAAATGGCCGAGCAATCAGGACGCGTCTCTTCGAGAGGAGATAATGCTCCAGCGATGTCGCAAGATAGGAATTCTCGAGGCCAAAAGACAGACTCTAAGTCAGCGCAAGAAACATGCGCCAGATTGACTGGATATGATTTATTTAAGCTGCAGGACACATATGGATTTCCGTTTGAACTATCCGTGGAGGAATGCTATCGCCAAGGAATTGAGTTTACCCCTGACTACGTGAAGGAATTTGAAGCAGCACTTACTGAGCAAAGAAAGCGGTCGCAGACCGCGTCAAAGGGGATGTTCAAGGGGGGATTGGAAGACCATGGCGAACAGACTGTCAAATACCATACAGCGACGCACTTATTATTGGCTGCTCTGCAAGAATTAATTTCCCCAGATATCTGTCAAAAGGGCTCCAACATTACTGCAGACAGAGTAAGATTCGACTTCAACCTCGATCATAAAATGTCGAAAGAGGAGCTAGCAGCCGTCGAGTCGCGCGTAAACGAATGGATTGAGGCGGATTTGCCAGTAACGTTTGATGAGTATCAGAAAACATATGCTCGTGATACATTAAAAGCCCATGGGCAATTCTGGGATAAGTACCCTGAGACCCTCAAAGTATATACGATTGGGGATTTTGAGACACCTATATCGCGTGAGGTGTGTGGTGGGCCTCATGTCGAGCATACTGGTGTGTTAGGTAGATTCAAGATCAAAAAAGAAGAATCATCTTCGGCTGGAGTAAGAAGAATTAAGGCAGTACTAGAGGAAAAATAGCTGTAGCTTAATAGTAGTTGAAGCTAGTTCTGCAAAAGCTTGGCAAATTTGGCGCGAAGCTTGTGTTCTTCGGGGGTGCCGGCGAGAGTGTCGGTGCCGACACGAAGTAATCCGAGCGCGGTGGCGTATGAGTGATCGAGCTCAGCCTTGAAGTGGTCTTTGATGATGAAGTTGGGTAGTTCTGTGACATCAATTAGTTGAATGAGTGGGCGACGAGGGAATGGAAGATTGTGGTACCAATCTGAGATAGCGAGCGTCTCTTGCAGGGTGGAGAGGCTGGCGCCGCCACCACATAATAAAACGTTCTTGGGTAGAGTGGATACATTTTCAAAATCTTCAAGGGCTACTTCGACTCCGGTAAGCCATACTGAAAGATTACGCGAAAGCGCTGATTCGACTTTGGCTTTAACACGATCATCGAGGTCGCCGTTGTCAAAGTCGAGTTTGTATTTTTCTGCTACCTCAAAATCTATTCCGAGAGATTCGGCAACCTGATGAGTAAAGCTTCGGCCACCAATTGAGAACATTTTGGTACCTTCTACTCCACCATCTTCGACCACAGCAACATCGGTTGTGCCGCCTCCAATATCCATCACGACGGCCGAAAACTGAGAGTCCAGATCATCTCCGAGACACGCCCGACATACGGCAAAAGGTTCAACGGCAACAGTCAATAAATCGAGATTGAGTTCAGCGCAGACTTTCTCGATAGCAGCGACATGTATCAGAGGCGCGAAAGCGGTGTAGAACTGAATCATAATGTCCGAGCCCTTAAAGCCAATAGGATTGCTGATCTTGTAACCATCGATGTGAAGCGAGACAATTGCAGAATTAATTAGGCGAACCTCGACATTATCGTTGCCAGTCTCGAGTGCAACCGTCTTCTTGGCTACTTCACCAGATTTTTGCTGGACTTTGACAATTATTTCATTCATTTCTGCTTCGGTAATTGGCTTATTAGGATTCTTACGGGTGTAGCGGACGGAAGTAGTGTTGCCTTTGATGAGCTCGCCTGCTATACCTACTACGACCGTCTCTGCGCGCTCGCCAGCTTCTTCTTCGACTTTGACTAAAGCGTCTTCGCAAGTGGCAACTACTGCTGGAATATCTGCGATTGCTCCAGCATGCATATTGCCTTCGGCCTGCCTGGCTTTGCCAATGCCTAAAACTTCAAGGTTACCCTTCTTGGATGGCTTGGCTAAGACGGCTTTGACGAATTCTGTACCAATATCTAATCCCAGGATAGTGTTCATATTTTTATTATATCACATTTACCAGAAGCGAGAAGGTTTAATTCAAATTTGCCGAATTTCGTACGATGAAGCCTAGTAACTTGATAACCTAAGGCGGCAAAAGTACGACGGATTTGACGGTTGCGCCCCTCAGTGAGAACTACGGTAAATCGAGTCCTATCGGCGGGCATTGGAGACTGGCTATTACTTGTAGAAGTGGAGCTTCGTGAGCTAGCTTGGTGACTTGTTTGGGTGTCATCGCCCGTTGATGGTATGATGGTAAATTTGCTTGGTCCATCACTTAACATTACACCAAAATCTGAAATCATTTGCTGGTGGAGGGGCTGGAGGGGTTTACTTAGCTCTACTTCATAGACTTTACTCTTGCGAAATTTGGGATGAGTCATCTGATACGCAAAATCACCGTCATTGGTGAGTAGAATCAGACCTGAAGAATCTTTGTCGAGGCGGCCGACAGTCTTGAGTGAGTGATACTGCTTAGGGAGGAGGTCATAGATGGTCGGAGCTTTACCTTGGGCGTGACGTGAACAGACATAGCCAATTGGTTTATGAAATGCGATATAAGTGTATTCCGTCTTAAATGGGACAATCTTATTATTATAGCATACTTTCGAATTATTGTCAATCTTGGCGCCTAGGGTGGCGGTGTGGTTGTCGACTTTTACTCTGCCAGCGGATATTATTTCGTCAGCTTCACGGCGCGACAAACCAAGTCGCTCGGCAAGAAATTTATTGAGTCGAATTTGGGTCTTCTCCATAACTGAACGTAAGTCCCTAGGATAGAATTACATTCTCCCTGGGGTGCCAGGGTTAGGCTGAGGTTGAATTGCTTGTGAAGCCGGGGCCGCGACAGGCATCGCGTTATATCCAGCCGCGGTAGGTGATGCGGGGGCTGATGCTGCTGGCGTGGGGGCAGCGGGCGCAGGGGTCGATGCTCTGTCGCCCAGTACTTCGTGGATAGTATTTACTACATCTTCAATGCCAACTTGAGATTTGACAAGATAGCGATCAGCACCAAGGCGTTCGCCACGTTGTCGCTGATCGTCGCCGGATAGCGCAGTCATCATTACGACTTTGATATCTGCGGTCTCAGGAGTGCTACGTAGAATATCAAGCATATCAAAGCCGGATATCTTAGGCATCATTACATCTGACAATATCAAGTCGGGTTTTTCGCGCACGGCTACAGCCAGTGCTTCTTCGCCGTCTCCAGCTGATACTACATCGTAGCCCTCTGCTGTAATACGGATACTGTAAATTTCGCGTAGGTTTGCGTCGTCTTCCACTACCATTACTTTACTCATTTTGGTTCTCCATTTATATTAATATTATTATTCGAAATTTGGTTTGACATTTGCGGTATTGGTTGGCTGATTGGAACGGGAGGTGATTCAGTCACAGGCATTGGAGCTGATCCAGGGCTTAGAGGTGGTATGGGCGCTTGCGGGGGGGATTGATTTAGTATGGTGGGTTCTAAATTGGCTGGCGGCTGCTGCGGCACGGATGGCTGTACTGGCGAAGGGGACTGGGGGGCATGGGTAGGCTGGGCAGGTGTAAATTGGGGCTGGGCTGGCTGGACTTCCTGTGGTTGAACTGGCTGGGCTTGGATTGGCTCAGGCTGTGGCTGAACCTCCTGTGGCTGAGCTGGCTGGGCTTGGATTGGCTCAGGCTGAGCTGGTTGTGTGGGAACAAGCTGGGATGGCATTGCTTGGACGGATTGCTCTGCTAGAATTTTATCACGCATCTCGCGATTGTGGACAGCAATCATACGTTTTTCGTATTCGTCGGGGCTTAGCCTTGGTAGCGAGACGTAAAAGGTCGAGCCTTCGCCGAAGGCAGATTCTGCCCATATGCGACCCCCCATCGCTTCGACACGTTGCTTGACTATATATAATCCTAATCCTGTACCACCAATAGTACGAGTGTCGGAATTGTCGGCGCGATAGAACTTCTGAAAGATGTGACCTAGGTCGTCTGCAGAAATACCCATACCAGTATCAGTTACATTGATTAATACACGATCACCATCACCACGAACATTGACATAGATTGAACCACCTTGTGGGGTGTATTTAATTGCGTTGTCGATGAGGTTATCCATTATCTCGCGCATAAAATCACGGTCAACAAAGCTATAGACTGTTTGGTTAAGTCGGCGAGGCGCCCCGAGAAGTGTCGAGCTATCCGAGCCGAAGCTATAGCTTAGCTTGGCTTCCTGAGCTTTTAACTTATAATCATCGGAGATTGTCTTGATGAGTCCAAACATTTCAGCTGGCTCACAATGCGGCTTGATTCTGCCATCGTTAAGCTTAGTAGTATCAAGAAGGTCCTGAAAAAGCTTGCCTAGATGCTTAGAGGCAGCCTCTGCGGCGGTCAGATAATTCCTGGCGCGTTCGTCAATTGTGGCAGTCTGAGGATTAAGTGCTAATGATAAATATCCATCGATAGTCGCTACTGGTGTGCGCATCTCGTGCGAGGCAGTAGAGATGAACTCCATTTGCTCACCTTCTTCGGCAAGCTCCTTGGTAATATCTCGGAATATAATTATACGATTACTAGAAGCTCCATCGACTGGAAAAAGAGAAATGGAGACGGGGATACGTTTGTCGGGTACGTTTGTGATAAGGCTTGCCTGGTATGACTCCATCGGGCTACCGGCCTTCATGGCTTGTATCAAGAGGTTTTCCTGTTCGGATAACTCGCGCCCTTCTTTGGACTCGAGCCTGATGACTAGCCCATAATCTAAACCTACAACTTTATCAGCAGAGCCGCAATCGGTCATATTAACTGCGGCGGGGTTGATAAATTGAATCACGCCTTGATGGTTAGTCACAATAATCCCATCATGAATAGTAAGGAGTGCAATCTCAGCGAGCTTAGCTTGGTCGCTGGATGATTTTTGGGTTTTATTACGTTTTAAAAAAGTCATTAACTATATTTTAACACAAGCTGAAAAAAATGTGTTAAAATTAATGTATGAACAAAGACGTAATTTATATAGAAGCAGAAGATGATATTACCGATATCATTACTAAAGTAGAGAAATCGAAAGAAAAAATCGTTGCTTTGGTGCCGCCCAAAAAAGCTGGCGTGTTTCGAAGTGTAGTAAATATAAAGCTAATTGCCAAGGTCGGTGCAACCAACGAAAAGACAATTGTGCTCGTAACTACCGATCCTTCGATTGTCCGATTGGCAGCTACAGTAAAGTTGCCAGTCACGAAGAATCTACAGAGTGCACCGATGATTCCGACAATCGATTCAGCCGATGATGTGGCTAAGGCTGAGCTAGTAGAGGTTGTAGAGCCAGCAGGTAGTGACGATGAAGGTGCTGACGAATCGAAGGAAGCTGATGATGTCAATAAAAATGACAATGAAGAGACTGGAGGCGAAGAGCAGAATTCCGAGGAAGAAACGAATGAAGATGCAGAAGATGATGAGGATTTAGCCTCATCCGATGGCAGCGACAAAGATGAAGAAGAGCCCGATGATGAAGACAAAAAGAAAACCAATGCAAAAAACAAGGAGAAGAAAAAATCCAAAGAGAAGAAGGGTGGTTGGATAAAAGCTCATAAGAAACGTTTGATATTTGGCTCGGTTGGACTAATAGCTTTGATTGGCGTATTGGTTTGGGCGCTTGTATTTGCTCCAGCGGTCGATATTACTGTATGGATTCAGACCGAGAACAAGCGTTTCTCGGAGGCGGTTAGTTTCGTCAATAATCTAAGCGAAGAGAATGCAGCAGAGGGAAAGTTCTATCTCGAGGAAAAGAAGATTGAGTCAGTGCAAGAAGTTAAATTTGAAGCGACTGGACAAAAGAATCGTGGCGAACGTGCTACTGGAGAACTTGCGATTATGGCGACTATTTCTCACAAAGGCGGTGCAAAAGTCATTAATGCTGGAGAGATTTTCACGAATAATGGATTATCATTTGCGGCAGACAAAAGCTTGACGCTCTCTTTTGACGGAGAAGATACCAGCGTCTGTGCCAATGAGGATGATAAAGTTAAGGAATTTAAAGAAAAAGGGTGCCAAATATACGCCAAGATTAAGGTCACAGCTACTGCGCCTGGTTCGGCTTACAATATTGGTCCTACTAATTTCGGGTGGACTACTGTGTCGGATTTGGTTGTTTCGTCTGATACAGCAATGTCTGGTGGTACTGACGATATAGTTACAGTCGTACAGCAATCTGATATTATTAAGGCAAAGGAGCAGATAGCCTCTGCTAATGAAGCAGAAAATAAAGAGAAGCTACTTAGTAGCATCAATGATGATTTGATGGTTCTTGAATCTACTTTGCAGCAGTCGACCTCAGAGGCCGTCGCTACTCCTGGCGTTGACGAAGAAGTCAAGGAAGGTGTCACGCCAGTCTTAAAGGCTACCACTACGGCTTCTGTGCTTGTTATTGACAAGACAAAGCTCAAGGAATTCATAACTGCGAAAGCGAATCTCGGCGAGAACCAAAAAATCTACGAAATTGAAGATCCGTTCCTAGAAGGATTATCGTCTAGTGGGTCTGGGTATATCGCAAGACTTAAGACCTCTTATTCAATAGGTCCTAAAGTATCAAATAAAGAGGTACTGGAGCTTGCTGTAGGTAAGGGAATTGGTGAAATACAGCATGATTTGAAAGAGATACCTGGAATAGTATCAGTAGAATCTAAGGCTTCGTATCCATGGGTTATGACTGTTCCAAAAGATATAAATAAGGTATCAGTTGACATCAAAGTTAAAGACAGCAGTGGCAAGCAAAATGCACAAGAAAAGACAGAAACAAAAGAAGAATCAAGTGAAGAAACCGAGCAAGAGTCTAAGGAGTAGAATAATGATTCTTTATAACTATTGTGATACCTATATTTGTTTGGAGGATTCGTGAGAGTTTTGGCACTTGATGTGGGCGAGAAACGCATTGGGGTAGCTCGTGCAGATTCAAATACTAGGATAGCAGTACCAGTAGGGTTTATTCTGGTAGATGGCTCAGAATGGCAGGAAATTGCCAGGATTGCACGTTTACAAGGGACGAATTATTTTGTAATAGGGCTTCCGAGGAGCAATGAAGGTAACGAAACTGCGCAATCTGCTTATGTAAGAAATTTTGCAAAAATTCTGACCGAAAAGATCCCTGAGGCAAGGATTAGATTTCAGGACGAGTCCCTTACTTCTGTAGTTGCTGAAGAAAGGCTCAAAAAACGCAAAAAACATTATGAAAAAGGCGAAATCGATGCAGAAGCTGCTTCGATTATACTGCAAGATTTTCTGGAGGGTTTTAGAGAGCCAGAGACGAAGCCGCCAGAAGACGTCAATACAATAAAAAAAGAAACGGAGAAAGCGAAACGAAAAATGAAAAAAGCGACAAAATGGATTTCCGGAATAGCAATTATCGCCATAATCGGAGTTCTAGCAGCTGGAGGGGTATTGCTTATTAATAAAATCAAAGACGACCGCGCAAGAGAGCGTGCAGAAGAGTATGCCCGTCAGGAAGCTGAAATGAAAGCGGAAGTGTTTGATTTTACTATTCGTCCTGGAGAAACAATTGGTGAAATAAAGGAATCACTACTCGAGATAGGATACAACGAGAAGGACGTAGATGAGGCCTTGAATCGTCAATATGATTATAGCTTTCTAAAAAAGCGTCCGGAAGGAGCTACTCTTGAGGGCTATTTATATGGAGAAACGTATCAATTCTATCAAGGCGTGCCAGTAGCTGATATCATAAAAAAATATCTCGATGGGATGGATGAAGTACTAAAAGAGAATGCCTTAGAAAAAAAATATACCGACTTGGGTCTTAGTTTGTTTGAGGGAATCACGCTCGCTTCTGTTGTTCAAATGGAATCTGGATCCATGACTGCGGAAATGCCGAAAGTGGCTCAAGTTTTCTTAAGCAGGCTCGATGCTGGGATTCCACTCGGAAGTGATGTGACAGTATCTTACGCGTTAGACAATATAGACCCTGATAGACAAGCATATACAGATAATGAAGCGGCTTTGGGCGTAGAATCGTGCTACAATACCCGTGTTAATACAGGGCTTCCTTGTGGGCCAATATCCAATCCTGGATTATCGGCTCTATTGGCTGTAGCTGAACCTTCGGATACGGCTTATTTTTATTTCTTGACAGGAGACGATGGTTTGATGTATTATAGTTACACAGAGTCTGAGCATATTCAGAATATTTATGACCATTGCCAGAATCTCTGTAATGTTTCATTATGACTAGAGAAAGAAAAAAAACTAGATTTAGCTGGATGAAGGGGCTGATTCCTTATGTGCTGGCTAGTGGATTAATTATCGGTTTGGTCTTTTATGGCTCATTGGATAAACAAAGTGGCGATGCAACTTTGAGTCTGGATAGTTTTGCAGCCAATGACTACAACGTATCAGTAGATCAGCTATCCGAACTGTACGTAGTAGCAGACTTGTCGGATGCTCTGGGCTTAGCGTCAGCATCGGATGTTGCCTCAAATTACATGGTTACTACAACAATGTACGATTCTGGGCAGACGTCGGCCGGCAAGCTGGAGAAGCCTAATCTTACTAATATAGTTGTGTCACGTGGAGTAATAGAACACGTAGTAGAAGAGGGGGAGAATATCGATACTATTGCAGCAAAATACAAAGTAAGCGCAGATAATATTCGTTGGTCCAATAACCTAAAGACTGTCGATGTGGCTGTCGGTACAGTGCTTAGCCTTCCAAGCACCAATGGAATAGTTTATACTGTTAAGGCTGGCGACACAGCGGAATCAATTGCTGAGAAATATGGCTCGACTGCTGAAGAAATCATTTCTTTAAACGACTTGGAAGTGTCGGGATTGTCTGAAGGAGCTAAAATTATCGTGAAAGGTGGGTCTTTGCCTGAGACAGAGCGTCCAGAGTATGTACCACCTGCGCCAGTAGTACAGCGACGCACCTATACATACACGTATCTTGGTAGCACGTCTGAACGGCAGGATGTTCAGGTAGTAGGCTATTTCTATGGGCTAGGCGGTCCGTATGGGGCTGGTCAGTGTACGCAGTGGGCGTGGTATAATCGGAAAGATTTGCCTTCCAATCTTGGAAATGCCAATGCGTGGGCGGCAAGAGCTGCCGCTATGGGTTATCTAGTAAATCGAACTCCGGCAGCTGGGGCAGTATTTCAAACCTCATCTGGTTGGTATGGTCATGTGGGATATGTAGAGGCTGTAAATAGCGATGGCTCGATTGTGGTGACTGAAATGAATTACGGGGTTAATTATCGCGTAATACGCTCGACGATTCCGGCAAGCGCAGTTGGCAATTTTAATTATATCCATTAGGTTAATTTAGTTTATTTATGGCTTTATTTAATATCGTTTAGCCTATTGTTTTATAATCTAAAGAGGCTCGGAATGGGGACATGGTCGGTCAGAGACGATGAATTGCGCTACCAGTCCTCAACGAGAGTGAATCTTTTGCCAGATATTTCGATGATAGAATCTGGCTCGGCGCCCTGTGAGGTGAGCTCAGCGCGAATGCCGAGCTTCTTCATGATGTCGCGAAGGCGATTGACTGATGCGTAATTGTTGAGATCGGTACGGCGAGCGAATTTTTCGATTTTCTCTCCAGTGACTTTGAAAGACCCATCGTCTTGTTTGTCGACTTTCCATACGTCTTTCAGGGCATTATGGCCCAAGGAAATCGTAGGGATTGGGGCACGAGAATACCCATCATTCTCGGAACGCTCCCTCGCGCCCGTCGTTACGGGGCTCGGTCGCTCCGTGTTTGCCCCGTCGGCAAACATGCTCCTCGAATGAGGGTATTTCTCGTGTCGCTCGCGCGATTTAAACCCAACATCCGAGGGGGTAGTTTTAGACACCACCGCCAAGAGTTCACGCAATAGCTCCGTGAGACCTTGGTGGGCGCTGGAGGAAATTGCGAAGATTTTAGCCTCGGGGTTCTCTGTAAGGATTGAGGTCATTTGCATTTTGATGATATCGTCATCGACGCCTTCGCATTTGGTGAGTGCGACAATTTCAGGGCGAGAGGCGAGATCGGAGTACTGTTCGAGCTCGTGGCGGATGGTCCGGTAGGCTTCACCAGCATCGTCATTGTAGACGTCAATGAGGTGCAGCAAAACCGCAGTGCGATCAACATGGCGAAGGAAGTCATGACCGAGACCTTTGCCTTCAGCGGCGCCCTCGATAAGACCCGGGATGTCGGCGATCAGGAGATCGTTACCGTCAATCGTGGCTACGCCGAGCTGCGGAGTAAGTGTAGTGAAGGGATAGTCGGCGATTTCGGGCGTAGCATTACTGACTACTGAGAGAAATGTGGACTTACCAGCGTTGGGTAGGCCGACTAGGCCGACATCGGCCATAGTTTTTAACTCTAGCTCGGCTTCGAATTCTTCGCCTGGCTCGCCAACCTCAGCGATAATCGGAGCTTGACGGGTGCTGGATTTGAAATGGGCGTTGCCGAAGCCACCGGCACCGCCGTGGGCGATGATGGCCGTCTGGCCGTCGCGCACTAGGTCAGCTATTAGAACACGAGAATACCCGTCGTTCTCGGAACGCTCCCTCGCTCCCGTCGTTACGGGGCTCGGTCGCTCCGTGTTTGCCCCGTCGGCAAACATGCTCCTCGAACGAGGGTATTCCTCGTGTTCTAATCGATATACCATAGTGCCGACAGGCACATCCACGATGAGGTCTTTGCCGGAGCGGCCGGCGGCGCGTTGACCGGCGCCATTTTTGCCGTTCTCGGCCTCTAAAATCGGGGCAAAGCGAAAATCTATCAGAGTATTAGTATTACGATCTGCACGAAAAACAATATCGCCACCTTTACCACCGTTACCGCCATCAGGTCCGCCCTTGGGAATATAAATCTCGCGGCGAAAAGATACAGCGCCGTTACCGCCATCGCCTGCTTTGAGACTCACTTTTGCTCTATCTACAAACATAGGTTTATTATAACATAATTTTTGTGTTTATGCTAGGTTACAATTATGGTATAATAATATTCATGAATAGTCAAATGGATAATCAAACAATGGGGGACTACATCTCCAGGCTCAATGCCGGTCAGATTGTTACTATTCCTACCGAGACGGTTGAAGGCTATGCTGTGCGACTGGAGGACATTGAGGCCATCTATGATTTAATGCGTATAAAGGATCGCGATTATAATTCTGGCAAAGTCTTCACTTTGGTGCCCGAGTCTGTACAACAAATAGGACAGTTTGTTATAATTCCAGAAGCCGCCCAATCTGTCATTGAGCATTATATCCCAGGGGAGCTCACCATTATTCTACCCAAGAATCCTAGTTTTCGCCATCCATACTACGACCATTACACCACTATTGGCGTCCGCATTCCTAGTCATCCTCTCTTTGCTAGTATTCTACCAGAGACTGGCCCCCTACTTCTTACCTCAGCCAATCCGCGTGGCGGCACGCCAAGATCGATTACCGGCCACTTACCTTCCACTATTGTAGACTTCACTACAGGAACTCCTCGCATCATTCGTCAAGGTAATCTTAAATTAACATATTCTTGATTTTTACGCCATTATAATGTATAATATGTATTTGGTGAGACATAGCAGCGCACTTTAAGAATGGGAGTGATCTAATGAGATATCAATTGGACAACTGGTATTTTGACGTGTCGGGTGATAGAAATGTAGACTTTGGAGTCTATGAGGCTTTTATGCAGAGCTTTCGGAATTTCATCAACTGCCCCGCCGACGGCATGAGCGCATCAAACTCGAACAACCTCGTACTGGTCGGCGACTCGTTCTGTGGTGGCAAGATATCCATTGGCGGAATCTCTTTGATTACCAAAGTCTCCGGCGAGATTGTTGATGATGGCGATTCTCTCAACCTTGGCGATAAGCTCACTGTCTTAACTAGCTCTGGAGATGTATATCATCTTTTTATGGCCAATATGGACGCTAAGTTCTATCGCGAGTTTATCCGTGATGAAAAAGTTATCCATCTAAGCTACGCTGCATCACTTTAATTCACCATACCTACCCCCGCCATCTGGCGGGGGTTTTCTTTTGGTCTGAAGCAAAGAAACTGAGGTGGTGAGAGACTATTTCGCGTTGCACGATGCTTGCGCTTATACTGCAAATTATGATGGATTTGAATAGCGCTACTAGGCAACGCTTGATCTTCCGAGCGAGCTCATAGCGCCTTGGCCAAGCTTGCGGTTTTTCTGTCTTTCATACGTGCTGATACTGTGGCTCTCGATGGCGTTTCGGACAGTGTCGCGATCGGCGTATTTCATTGCCGCCAGAGAACGCGGGTCAGACTCGGCTTCTTTTGAGGCAGTATCAACTGCTTTTTTCAAGTAATCGTGTAGCATGGTGATTTGTTTTTTGGCCTCATCTAGCTCTTGCGGGTCCATTCTGCTTATCTCTTCGTCGCTGAGATTATCAAGCATAGATTTAATGCTTGAAGCCTGGCTTAGGCACTCAAATAAAGTGCACCATTTGGCGCGCAAAGTAGCATCACGATATTCTTCTCTGCGTTGCTCGAAAACTTGGTCGCCGTATTTTTGGCGGATTTCATCTGTGGGCTTACCCCTAGCGATAATATCGGCTATGTCTGGAGAATACCCTACGACGAGTCGTGGCATGAGCTTGATGCGCCCTTTCTCGATGAGGGGCTCATCGAGGCTATTGGTGTCTTCAAAATATTTTGCAGAGGCGAAGCCAGGAATCTTGAGGCCGTAACGATATCGTAGTGGCAGAGGCGACGTGGAGATATATCGCTCACCGCGTGGGCTTTGCTCCATACTGCTACTTCCGAACTCTGATATTGATTCGGGGGCAGACGACTTTTTACCGTAGACATGCTTCCATTTGAATTTCTGGCTCATCTTGCTCGGGTCGGTATTGTAGGTTAGGTCTATCGCGAAGGGAAGTACTTCATGATTGGTCGTCTCGTTGCAAATCATACAGATTGCATCTATGTGATTAAAAGTATCGTCGATTTCTGATGTAGGGACGGAAGTAAACATTAGATAATCTGGATCGTCGCCATAGAGTTCATCTTCATGGAACCAATCATCTTGCTCGGCCATATCTGTGAAGGTTTTTTCGAGGAGCTTTGAGTCTGAGCGCTCCTCGCCGTGCTTAAATTCGGGCGTATTTCTGAAATCTTGCAACTGTTTCATATCACTTTGCACTTCTGTAGTTGGATAGACTGTTTCAATAAAACTTGCTGGCTTCGGCGTGATGGCCGCCTGGACATCCTCCATTAATTCTATAAAGCTTCTTGGCTTAGTAGATGAATCACCATTCATAGTCACGTTTGGCGATTTGGATTCTTTGAACATTAAACCTCCATTGTTATTTATAATAAGTATATCATACCATATAAAAAAAGCCCACCTCGGCGGTGGGCGGCGAATGAAGAGTAATGCTAAACTATCTGTTAGTGAAAAGCTCTTCACCAATCCATGATAGCGTAGCTATAACCAAACGGTCCTGGTAGTTATGGTTCTGCGACGCGATTTTTAGCTCCAGAATTCCTTTTTCAAAATGCTCTTCGTTGGTAGCGGCAACCATTGTGCCATGCGACAGGGCATCTACCATCAGCCTGAGCTCATTCCACTTGTCGGTGGAATAAAACTTCTGGTACTTGGCGGCGGGATACCTCACCTCCACACTTGTGGGACGCGTGGATAGAGGTGCTTGAATAAGGGAAAACTCGAAACGCTTATGCGTCTCGTTCCATTTTGCGATGAAATCTTCTAATTTCATCTTTCATCACTCCTTCTAAGGTACTAGACTTAATGGCCTGTTTGTCTATTATAGCATATAATTTAATAATTGTCAATATGTTGCATTGGTGGTTGGGTATAGTTGATGAAAAAAAGAATGCCCCCGACTCTGATGAGCCGGGGGTGAGTAGGTGTAAGATTAGCCTTGTGCTTGCAGTACAAGCTCCGCTATAGTAGACAACGACGTGTCAACAAAAGCAGTAAGTGTTACAAAGCTAGTGGTGTTGCGAACGATTGTGATGCCAATATTGCCGAATTCGTTGCGTGCGCCTGGAATATCGCTGATGATTTCGTCCGTGAAGAACATTTTGCCTTCGGCTGCGCAATTCCACTGCCCGTCTCCTTCAAAATCGCAGACAGAGATATTGCGTGGAGTCCGATCGGAGCCAACATATTCAACCCATTTCATAATTACTCCTGTGACTTGGACGGATTCGCCTCTATCAAAGACCTTTGTAACTTGATCCGCTGTAGCTACAATGTAGGTAATCTGACTCGCTGTCAGATCGCGCCATTCGTCATTGATGTAAGCTAGTTCAAAGACATAAGCGTCTTCGAGGAAAATAGTGTCGCCGTCGGTTGTCTCCAGTCGGAATCCCACCGAAACATCTCTGTTGGCTTCCAGAGAGTGCTTGATCATGTCAGTAGCGCGATCCAGACTGTTCCAGAATGCAATGTCGTCGATCTCACCTCGGAGCTGTTGTTCTTCAGCTTCTGCCGAATAAGTAGCGTCGGTCAGATCGGCAGTAGCTTCGTTTTCTGGCTCGCAACCAATCGTAAACAGAGCCATCAACAATAGGGAAATAATAAGGAAATACTTTTTCATTAGATTTGCTCCTTTCAGCTATTCTCAATACCAATCCTTCACCTGTTAAGTTACGTTGCTATTGCAAGCGATTATGATTGTATCATACTTTTGACATTTGGTCAATATATCGGTATTATCAGTTTTCATGCATACAATTGTCAGATGTGAAGCTCGGGCTAGTTGCTCTAGCTGAATTATTATTTTCATCTTTCAATCATGTGTTAGGCTGCTTGCACGTTGATTAAACAAAAAAACTAAAAATTGTGGATAAAATCCCTTGACAGTTCGGCGCTTATGCTTTATTATTGTAATAAGCTGGTACGCTTCACAGGGGTTCCACTGAGTGATTAGTGGAGTGTGGAGACTCATTAAAAACAAAAACAGCGGATTAAAACAAACCAATGTGCCCCGCGGGTGGGCGCGTAACAGCAAGAAAGAGGCAGACGCGAGTCGCCTCTTTCATTTTTTGGTCATAGTATGATGATGTTACTGGTTTTAAGCATTGAATGGTCGATGGCTCAATTCGCTTTTGTGGTATAATAATAGATATGATCAGGTTTACAATTATCACTTTGTTTCCGGAGGCGATTGAGCCGTATCTCAGGTCATCGATGATGGAGAAGGCAGTACGAAAGGGGCTGGCAGAGTTCTCGTTTGTGAATTTGCGAGATTTTGGGCTGGGGCCACACAAATCGGTCGATGACACGCCGTATGGGGGTGGGGATGGGATGCTTCTTCGGTGTGAGCCAGTATTTGCCGCGATTGAATCAGTTAAAGCTGCTGATCCCAATGCGAAAGTTATCCTGCCTACCCCCGTGGGGCAGATTTGGAACCAGCAGATGGCTAGGGCATTTGCTGGGGAATCTGAATCTGCTTTTTCTTCAGCTGGACTTGAATTTTTAAGCACGTCATACGCTGGGACGCCGGCAGAACCGTCCCTACGGGACGAACCTGTCGGGTCCGTCGACCGGAGGTCGAACCTTCGGTGCAGGAATATACGTGTTAAAAATTCAAATCAAACCTTTATGCTTCAGAAAAAGCAGATTTCAGATTCCACCATTAACCCCCACTACATCATCCTGTGCCCGCACTACGAGGGGTATGACGAGCGGATTCTCTCGATCGTGGATTACAAGATATCACTGGGGAAATATGTGCTGACGGGTGGGGAATTGCCAGCTCTCATTATTATTGATTCGGTAGTGCGGTTGATTCCTGGGGTGCTAGGCGGCGAAAACTCGGCAGAGATTGAATCGTTCTCGGATGGGGACAACTTGGAATATCCGCAGTACACTAAGCCTTATGATTTTCGTGGGATGAAAGTCCCCGATGTGCTACTATCGGGCAACCATGGTGAGATTGCGAAGTGGCGCGCAGAACATAGTGGTATAATGGAATAAACACTTAAATAAGGAGAAAAAATGATTGACCATGACGATATTCACAAAAACCTATTAAACCATCCTGATACAATCCATAAGGACATTCACGACCATGACAAAATCCATGAAGCAATGCATCTTGGTAAAGATAAGATCAAGAACCCGTTAAGTGACTAGATTTTGTTTATGGATTTGTTCGCATCAGTTGAACATTTGAATGGAGTTGGGCCGAAGACGGCGGAGACTCTGAAAAAGTACGGGATACGGACGGTGCGGGATTTTTTGTATAATTTGCCGAGGGATTATGAGAGTTATGAGGCACCGACATCAATTCGCGAGATGCGGCCCGGTAAAGTAGTGATAAAGGGGCGAATTGACTCTTTGTCAACCAGGCGGGCGAGGCGTCGCAACCTATCTGTTACGGAGGGGGTCATTAGGGATGCGACAGGGGCGGTGAAAGTAGTGTGGTTTAATCAAGGATACAGGGTGAAACAGTTTAGCCCAGAGAAGGAATACTATTTTACTGGGACGTACGAGCTAAGAAACGGGCGTTATAGCATCGTCTCGCCTTCGGCCGCCGAGGTGACCGAGGTAGACCCCTCGACGGGGCTAAGCCCTATCTACGTGGCTCATGGAGCGTTGAAGTCGCATGATTATAAGCGTTTGATGGGGAAATCGCGGGGGATTTTTGCTGAGATACCAGATATGCTGCCCTCGGTGAAGGCAGGGACGCGGGCTAAGGCGCTGTTTTATGCACATTTTCCAAACACGATGAAGTCGGTGGAGGGCGCTCGGAATTATTTGGCGTACGAAGAGTTGTTTGAGTTGATTCTAGCGGCGCGGTTAAATCGGCGGGAGAATGAAAAACTGAGGGCGGAGCCGGTGAAATTTGAGGCGGCGCGGATTCGGGAGTTGGTGTCAAGATTGCCATTTGCGCTAACAGGGGCGCAGCGGAGAGCGGCGTGGGAGGTCTTTCAGGACATGGAGCGTGAAGTACCGATGAATCGATTGCTACAGGGGGACGTAGGGTCGGGCAAAACGGTAGTGGCAGGGCTTGCAGCGTATGAGGCGTTTACTGGCGGGGTGCAGGTGGCGATGCTAGCGCCTACGGCGATTCTGGCGGCTCAGCATTATGAGGGACTGACAAAAATCTTGGAACCTTTAGGGGTGAGAGTGGCGCTTCTTACTGGTGCGACCAAGAAAAAGACTGACTTGAAGCGTAGCATAAAGGCGGGCGAGATTGATCTCGTAATAGGAACTCATGCACTGCTAACCGATGACACGGAGTTTGTGCGGCTGGGGCTCGTGGTGATTGATGAGCAGCACCGATTTGGGGTAGAACAGAGGCAGAGGCTAATGTTAAAATCGCCCGCCGGGTTGGCTCCGCATCTGTTATCGATGACGGCTACCCCTATACCGCGGTCGTTGCAGCTGACGGTGTTTGGGGATTTGGATGCGTCCGTGCTAGACGAGTTACCGGCAGGTCGGCAACTGGTAGCTACCTCTATCATTACAGAGGTGGAGACTCGTGAGGTATTATATCCCAAGATGGAGGAAATTATGCGCTCTGCACCAGATGCTAAGAAACATGGCGACAAGGCGCATGGTCAGCAGATCTATTGGATTTGCAAGGCGATTGAAGACCCAGAGGGTGAGAGCTCTGGGAGTAGGGGTGGCAACAAGAGTTCTGGCGGAGGCTCTAAGAGCTCTGATGAATCGATCGGCAAGAGCGCATCAGAGGTGACTTCAGTAAAAAAACGTTGCAAGCGCCTACGCGAAGTGTTTCCGAAGGCCACGGTGGAGTTCTTGCACGGCAAGATGAAGCCAGCGGAGAAAGATTTAATAATGGAGCGGTTCGCCTCTGGCGAGATTGATATTTTGGTATCTACTACAGTGGTGGAAGTGGGGGTAGATGTGCCGAATGCGACTTTAATGGTGATTGAAAATGCCGAGAGCTATGGCTTGGCGCAGCTTCATCAGTTGCGTGGGCGAGTAGGGAGGGGTGCTTCGGCGGCCTACTGCTACTTGCTTACTTCTGGGGATCTGCGTCCGTCACGGCGCCTGCTTGAGCTCACGAAGTCAAATGATGGGTTCTATTTGTCGGAAGTCGATTTGAAACTACGTGGGCCAGGTGAGATATATGGGGCACTGCAGCATGGGGCGCTGGACCTTAGAATCGCATCGCTGTCGGATACAAAGCTGATTGCGAGGGCGCAGAAGGACGTGATGAGATTTTTGCAAAACCCAGAGAATCTGGTAAAATATAAGGAGTTGATGCAGGGAATAACTAAATATCAACAAATAACAACATTAAACTAATTGCACCTACACAATTCACCACATCTCAGGAGCTTCGCAATATGATAAATCAAAGATTTTATCATATTGCTCCGCCCCTTCGGCGAAAAAATCATAGATTTTTTCTTTATGTCCTTCGATTGTGGTGAATTGTGTAGTTTTATCAATTGATGAGCTTTATTATGAATAGTGTAAGAATTACATCAGGAAAATATCGGGGGCGAAAGATCGCAACGCCTGGGGGCAAGACGCATCCGATGGGTGAGCGGGAGCGGATTGCGTTATTTAATATAATTGTAGATGCGCTGCCTGGGGCGGTGGTGCTGGATGCTTATGCTGGAAGTGGGGCGCTTGGAATAGAGGCGTTGTCGCGTGGCGCAAGTCGAGTAGTGTTCATTGAGAATACACCGCTCGCTGTTCGGACAATTAAAGAAAATCTACATTCCATTGAAGCAGAGGCGGAAGTAGTTTCACAAAATGTTATGGATTTTACAACATCTGAGCGATTTGATGTGATTATTGCAGATCCGCCATACGATGATTATGACTTGGACGGAGTCAACAAGCTAACGCCATTTCTCAAAGAAGATGGAGTGTTAGTATTATCTCATCCCGGTGAAGCACCAGAAGTTAATGGCTTACGCCTAAAGAAATCGCGCTCCTATGCAGGAGCGACAATTTCGTTTTTTGTTAAGGCTTGATAGGGTTAGTGGGCTATTGGCTCTCGTCGGTACTGTCATTAGACATGTTTCTCAACTTGTATTTGAAAACAATTCGCCCTTGGCGGTCGTAGAGTACTCGCACAATGTTTCCCTGGAAGTCTTCTGTGGGATTTTCGTTGTTGTTTATAGCGTCGGCTCCTGGAAACGACCCTTGCCCAACCCAGATAGTAGCGTAGACCAATCCTCCATGATAAGAATCGTCGATGTTAATAAGATTTGTTGTGTCTACAGTCCATAGAGTGTTGCCATCAGTATCTACAAAATACATCGTGTCACGATTAGCAGAGAATACCAAGGCTACGCCTTCGGAGAAATCGCTGAGACTGTAACCGTCTGGAAGCTCTTGCTTGATGGCTTTTTTAGCTTCAGTATCTTGCTTTGATGTCTCAATTTGGCAGTTGTTATTTTCAGTATTATACTCACCAAGATTCTCCCCCTTCAAATTATAGCAATATGACGTATCAGAGCTTCGTTCATGCGCCATATAGATCCCATCCTTAAAAGTGGAGGCATCACTTATTATCATATCGTCCTGATAATCTACAACAAATTTTCCTGAAGTATCTATGATGCCGTATTGCTGGGTGGTTTGTTCTATTGACATAGGTTCAGTCTCTATTATATAGCCTTTTTCGTCGCGGATCTCGGAATAAGTTGATGGGTTCACGAGCTCTCCAGTGAATGATATTCTGGACACAACTGCGTAACCGTTTTTAAAATTGCTAGCGCTAGCGAAGCTACAGGGAATAACTAGCTCACCACTTTTATCAATATAACCGTAGGGGTTGTCGTAATCTACCGTGGAGTCCGTTTCATTGTCTTCGTTGTTGCATCGAGCCACAATGAGTCCGTCGCCAAAATGATAACCGTATGGAATACTATATGACGGCTTGACAGTAAAAGCCAATTCGCCGGCATTATTCAAGAAAACTGCATTGTAGTCCGAATCGTAGCCCTTGGCTAGACCCTCGTAGAAATAGTCTTCTGGCTCATATTGTAAATCGAGATTGGCATAATATGTGTAACCACCAGTTTCGACTTCATCGCCCGTCTGAAGCGAATTAGTACCATCCCCAATTGATTGCCAAATAGTTTTACCATTACCTAATGGAATCAGGAATAAAAGTGCAACAATTAGTGCTATGAAGATCAAACACGATATGATTATTATTGGCAATTTATTTTTACGCTTCGGAGAGCGTACAGGTGATGAAGCTAGTTTATTGATAGAATCATTTGTTGTGGCATCAATTGCAGCGGATTGCTGAGTTGATGCAGTGGACTGGCTCGAAGTTGATTCCCTGGATTGAACAGAGGTCGAGTCTTGAGGGTGTTCTTGAGTTGACCCATGAGCTGATTCTTGAGACTGCTCTTGAATTGACTTTTGGGTCGACCCATTGTCCGATTCTTGGACTGATTCTCGGGTTGACTCTTGAGCCGATTCGAAAGCTAGTTCGTCAGTTGGCTCATTGTCCGATTCGAGAGCTGATTCGCTGTTTGATTCATGGGCTGACTCTGAATCAGGAGTACCGATATTTGAACCCATATTAGAATCAGATTCTGGAATTGAATTAGGTTCCGATGGTTCTTGCGGAGTCATATTGTTTTCTTGCCCCTGTCCGCTGGGGGCAAAGCTATCACTATCCATGTTTGTATTATACCATGATTTTTATGCTTAAATGCAAAAAACAGTCAATGAAAAGCCCCTTGTAAAACCTTTTTGGTGAACTTCTTGGGATGTTACTAAGTCGAGGAGAGTCGCTAGGCTTGTTTTTTTAATAAAAGTGTGGTATAATAATCTAAAGGAGTTAAAATATGTATTATCAGGGAGAGGCGGAGAAAAAAGAACGCCGTAAAATTATAGCTGTGGCGACTGTATCGGTGATTATAATTTTGATTTTAGTGGTTGCGATTATTGTCGTAGCAACTCATAAATCATCACATTACAGCACAAGCAACAACACCAGTAGTAGCGCCACGGTTGACAGCAACAACAACACAACTAGTAATTCGAACGGAAGTGGAATTGCAGATGCTGCTACGATGGCTGGTCAGACATCATCGAGTGCCAATTCTTCCACTTCTAGTAATAGTAGTTCGTCTTCTAATTCTGGAGTGAATAGCTCGACGACTACAAACACAAATTCAACAAGCTCTGGAACCAACACAGGGTCTAGCAATAATGCCAATTCTAGTGTAAGCAGCGCCTCTAATATGCCATCTACTGGTCCAGAAGAGATTCTGCCAATTGCGCTAATGATGGGCTTATTAGTAGCTTACCTGTCGTCACGAAATCTGATTAAGCAAGAAGCTTAGCTTTAGGCCATAAATGAGATTGCTTGGGTAATCTTGTTTATGGCTTGTGTTTATTTTTGTTTGTTGCTCATTTTTACTTGTTCACTCACTTGTTTTTATCACTTTTACTTCAATGGTTCAAGAAAATGTGATATAATGTGATATATGCCCGAGTGGTGAAATTGGTATACACGTATGCCTTAGGAGCATATGCCGCAAGGCGTGCTGGTTCAAGTCCAGTCTCGGGCACCATTACTTTGAAAAGCCTATAGGGGCTTTTTTGCTGAAATGGTGGTATAATAGAAATAAGTAAAAAGGAGGATAATGAGCAAAACGATTGTAGTATACTATTCAGCGCAGGGGCACACGAAGCGAATTGCCGAGAAGATTGCCGAAAATCTGGGGGCGGATGTATTTGAGATTGTGCCGAAGGAGATATACAGCGAAGCGGACCTAGACTGGACCAATGATGATGCGAGGGCGACGCGTGAGCATGATGAAAACATGCGCGAAGTGCCACTCGAATCGGTAGATGTTCCGAACTGGGCTGATTATGACACAGTAATATTGGGCTATCCGATCTGGTGGGGAATTGCAGCCTGGGCAACCGACTCGTTCGTCAAGGCAGTGGACTGGAGTGGTAAAACTGTTTATCCATTCTGCTCGTCACACTCTTCTGGGTTGGGTGATAGCGACGTACGGCTTCACGACCTAGCCAATGGTGGGGACTGGAAAGACGGGGTTCGTTTCTTCCAAGATGCAAATGACGGTGCTATTGCAAAATGGACTGATACGCTTAAGGCTTAGCCTGTTCGTCCTTGGGTGGCCGAGCTTTCTTGAGGGAACCTTCTTGAGAGTGGTGAGCCTTGTGATAATTATCAATGGCGTTTTTTAGGGCATCAGACCCAAGCACAGAACAATGGAATTTGTGCTTGGGGAGATTGCCAAGATAGTCATCGATAGCCTTGGCATCAATCTGAAGAGCATCGTCAAGAGTTTTGCCCTTGATGAGTTCAGAGAGGGCGGAAGTGGAGGCGATGGCCGAGGCGCAACCATAGGTCTTCCAACGAACGTCGGTGATTTTACCATCGTCAACCTTGATATACATCCGCATTTGATCGCCGCAAATAGGGTTGCCGACCTGTCCAACTGCATCATACTTGAATTGACTTTCGTCGCCCATAAGAAAATTACGGGGGTTTAGAAAATGGTCTTTGACAGCGTCTGAGTAGACCCAATCTTGGTTTTCTAGATTTGACATGATTTGTCCTCCATTTTGACAGTACTAATTAATTGTAGGCGCTTGATAATATCGGGCAGAACTGCCATGACTTTGTCGACATCCTGCTTGGTACTCTCAAGGCCAAACGAAAAGCGAATTGATGAGTGGGCGACTTCGGCATCGCCAGTCTTGGCCATGAGGACATGACTGGGCTTTGTGTCACCAGCGGCACAGGCAGAACCAGTAGAGACGATAATGCCTTCGGCATCGAGGTAGAGTTGGATGGACTCACCCTCGGCGGCCTGGAAGGAGACATTGAGAATGTTAGGAAGGGATTTTCCTGGAGCAAGATCGGTGTTGAGGCTACTGCCTGGGATAGTATTTAGTATCGCTTGAGCGAGATGGTTTCGGAGATTTGCTACGCGCTTGCTATATTCCTTACAAGTGTCGCTAACGAGTAGGTGTTCAAGTGCGGCACCAAATCCAACGATGGCTGGAGTGTTATAGGTGCCGCCACGACGCTTGTGTTCTTGATTGCCGCCAATAATGAGCGGCGTAAAAGGGACGCCTTTCTTAACATAAAGGGCACCGATGCCGATAGGGCCGCCGATTTTATGAGCGCTAAATGTGGCGTAATCGAGTCCGAGACTATGCACATCGATAGGAATCTTGCCGAGCGCTTGGGTCAAATCGGAATGAACGTAGGCGCCACGGCGGTCAGTCACGAGAGGCTTACCCCACTCAGTCATTGGCTCGAAAAGTGGGCTATCGTGAGGGGCTTGAGCTTGCTTCGCTCTAGCAATAATTGGTGATAAATCGAGGATTTCGCCGGTCTCGTTGTTGGCGAGCATGTATGAGTAAAGCTTGGGGTGATGAGTGCCGCGATATTTGGCTGCCGCCTCAATAATAGAGTGGTGCTCGAGAGGAGACGTTTCAATGTCGCACCCTTCGAAGGTCCTAATGACGGTATTGTTGGACTCACTGGCACCAGAAGTGAAGATGATTTCGTCTGGGGAGGCACCGATAAGGCGAGCGAGGAGCTCCCTTGTGTGTTCGATTTCGTTCATGGCTAAGTGTCCTGGGGTATGGAGTGCTGACGCATTGGCAAAAAACTGCACTTCCGCTTCGTGCATTTTATTCAGCACCTCTGGCAATAGAGGAGCAGTCGCTGCGTAATCCAGATAGACCATATTGTATGTATTATATCACGATTGGTGTATAATAGGATTATTGAAGATGTAACATATGACGTCATCGAATATGGATGGAGCGTTGAATAAATAGAGCTATGGAGGAAATAGTAAACTTATTAAAGGAGCAAAAGAATGAAACATGAAATAAAATGTCCAAACTGTGAGAAAGTTTTTACGATTGACGAGGCAAGCTATGCTGAAATACAGAATCAAGTTAGAAATAGCGAGTTTAATAGCGAGCTGGAAGCGCGCCTGCACGCAATACAAGAAGCAAATGAACAAGCGGTGAAGAACGCGAGACTAAGTGTAAAGTCCGAGTATGAGAGACAGCTGAGTGTTAAAGAGCAGGAAGTGGTGAAGCTAAAGTCGCAGCTGGATTCTGATGTGAACAAAATGCGCATGAAGCTCACCGAGGACTTTGCGGAAGAGAAAACGAAATTGCAAGGCAAAATAGCAGAGCTTAATGCTAAATTGGTAAGCTCGGACGCCGACAAGAAGCTCGCAGTAACTGAAGCGGTGGCCGCCATTACTTCCGAACGTGACAGACTACAAAACGAGCTAAACACGGCGGAAGAGCTGAGCGAGTCGCGTGAATTGATGCTGCGCCAGAACTACGAACAGCAGATTCGTGACCGCGAGGACGCGATTGAGCGGCTCAAGGATATGAAGTCGAGACTGTCCACCAAAATGGTTGGGGAGTCATTGGAGCAACATTGCCAAAACGAATTTAATGCTATACGCGCTACGGCTTTTCCGCGGGCGGAGTTTGGTAAGGATAATACCGTATCAGCAAGTGGCTCGAAGGGCGATTTTATCTTCCGAGATTTCGATGAGGAAGGTGTCGAGATTGTATCGATTATGTTTGAAATGAAAAACGAGAACGACACGACAGCGACAAAGCACAAGAACGAGCATTTCTTCAAGGAGCTTGACAAAGACCGCAACGAAAAAGGCTGCGAGTACGCAGTGCTTGTATCTATGCTTGAGGCAGACAACGAGTTCTATAATCGGGGAATTGTAGATGTATCATACGAGTATCCAAATATGTTTGTGATACGCCCACAGTTCTTCTTGACTTTGATTGGGCTGATTGCCAATACGGCGCGAAATGCATTGGAGTATAAGCGAGAGTTAGCCTTGGTGCGCAACCAGAATATTGATGTGACGAATTTTGAGAATAAGCTAAATGATTTTAAGAATAGTTTTGCGCTTAATTCTGAGCGTGCAACTAAGAATTTTAATAAAGCGATTGAGGATATCGATAAGAGCATAAAGTATCTTGAAGATACTAAAGAGGCACTGATTAAAACGATTAAAAACTTCGGAACCGCTAATAATAAACTTGAGGATTTGACAGTAAAGCGATTGACTCGTGGGAATCCTACAATGTCAGCAAAATTCGAAGAGCTCAAATACGACAAAGATTAACAAAATATGATACAATAAAACTAAGGAGATTTATGGAATTTGTAAGACTTAAATACGCCAATAATAAACTCATCAACGCTAATCTTAAAGAACATCGTGAGATTATCGAGGAATATATCATAAAAAAGAATATGGAATACCTAGGTTTCGTACCAGTATTGTTTGGGCCGAGTGGGAAGACGCTAGAGATTGATTTGATTTTTAGGAAGACGGATGAGTCAAAACTGAAATCGGAAAAATCGACGAGTTAGAAAACAAGAAAAAATAATAATTACAAATTATAAAAGTATGTTATAATCATTAGCAGGATGGGGAAGATTACAAAATATTTAAATCAGTTGATAGTAGGGAATGTCTTTGATGCTCCTGGAATTTTGGATGAGTATTCTACGGATCGTTCTGCGCTAAAAGTGAAGCCAAGATTTGTTGCTTTTCCTGAGTCAACAGAAGATATCAGGAAGCTGATGCGCTTCTTTAATCAAATTGCTGCTAAAGACATTCCGGTATCGATTACGGCACGTGGTTCGGGATTGGATGAAGGTGGAGCAGATTTGTCGGGAGGAATAATAGTTTCAACCAGTAAGCTTAATAAGCTTCTCGAAATTGATCCGCGTGAAAGATTAGTTCATGTGCAGTCCGGCATTACCCTGAAGGAGCTCAATACCGCGCTTTCGGTGTCGGGTCTTACTATTCCAATCGGGGGGCATGACGATGACACGATTGGTGGGTTGATTTCAAATAACGTGAAAGATTCATATTCAGCTAAGTATGGTGGCATAATGAAGTATGTCGAGCGAATCGAAGCCGTTTTGGCAAATGGCGAATGCCTGCAGACGGAACGCCTGAAGAAATACGCCGTAGCAAAAAAGGCAGTCGAAAAGTCGCTTGAGGGGGAGATATATCGTAAGATTTCAAAGGTTCTAAAGGAGAAGGAGGATTACATTGAGAAGCTAAGCCTTGATCGAACGAGCTTAGTTGGGTATCCTGGAATTTCTTCAGTCAAACGTCGAGAGTCTGTGGACTTGGCTCCTTTGTTTTTCGGAGCGCAGGGGACTTTGGGGATTATTTCGGAAGTAATTCTACGGGCTATACCAATGCGCAAGCAGCCAGTACGCGTAGTTGCTACTTTTAAGGATTTGGCATCAGCGCTTAGGTACATGGACTTGGCAAATAATCTCAGTCCGCGTTCAATAGATTTGTATGATTTAAAAATCATTCAAGAGGCTCGAGATAGTGGAAAAAATCTCGATGGTGTAATTCGGAGGCTGGAAGATGGCTTTGTAGTATCCGTGAGTTTTGATGAAAGGCAGAATTCGTGCATTAAAAAGATAAACGCCATCAAGCAGAAGATTCCTCGTACGGCAAAGTTTATTATTGAGTCGCCAGATAATAAGACGATTCTCAATGAGCTTGACGGGTCACTGTCGAGTTACTTAAATTACACATGGAAGGGTGAAAGAATACCGATTCTGACTGATTTCTATTTGCCAAAAGAGAATATTGAAAAGTTCTTGGATGATTTAAAAATACTGGGCGAAAAAATGAAGTTAGATTTGGCTTTGTATGGTTCTTATAGTACCTCGATTTACAATTTAAGGCCGAGATTTAAGCTCGATGATCCAGAACTCAATAAAAAACTGGCAACTTTTCTGCGAGCTGGAGCCTACATAATCCATCGACAAGGTGGTGCGTTGACCGGTGGAACTCCGGAAGGGCGTCTTAAGGCAGTAGTTACTAATCCGGAAATGTTGGAACCGGAGAAGGATTTGTACGAGAGGATCAAGAAGATATTTGATTCCAATAATATCCTTAATCCAGATGTTAAGCTGGGGGCTAGCTCTAAATTTACATTGACACATTTTCGCAACGATGGTTTATCGAAAAACGTCGCCTAGTGTGATATAATATATATAATTTATAGGAGTTAAATATGAAAACAAAGTTGAAGAAGATTTCTGATTCGCGCATTGAGCTTACGGTAACGCTTGATGCCAAAGATTTGGGAGAGGCCGCCAAGAAGGCGCTCGAAAAATTAGCCAAAGAAGTGAAAGTTGAAGGATTTCGCAAAGGTAAAGTCCCGACAGATGTAGCTAAGAAGTTCATCCCCGAGAATGATCTAAATGCAGAGACGATTGATTTCGCTGTACGCACAACTGTAATAGAGGCATTTCGTAAAGAAGAGAAGTCACCTCTGGTGCTACCAAATGTCAATGTTGTAAAGTACGTGCCAGGCGAAATGGCAGAATATACCGCTACCGCTGATATTATTCCAGAAATCAAATTAGGCAACTACAAAGACCTTGGAGTAAAAAAGCCCGAGGCAAAGGTTACCGATAAAGACATCAAGCAAGTACTCGATAATATCGCAACGTCTTTTGCAGAGAAGAAGGTTGCCAAGAAGGCGGCAGAATCAGGTGATGAGGTAATAATTGATTTTGTGGGCAAAAAAGATGGTGAAGCATTCCGTGGTGGCACCGCTAAAGATTACAAGCTGACGCTGGGTTCTAATACGTTCATTCCGGGTTTTGAAGATGGCATTGTAGGCCATGAATCGGGTGATAAGTTTGATTTGAAAATTACTTTTCCGAAAGATTATGGAGTAACCGATCTTGCTGGAGCAAACACCGTATTTGAAATACTAGTGAAACAGGTTAATGAAATTAAGAAACCTGCCATCGACGATAAGCTAGCTGCTAAGTGTGGGCCTTTTAAGTCCGTAGACGAGCTCAAAGAAGACATTCGCAATAATTTAGAAATACAGAATACTCAGAGACTAAATGAAAGATTCAAAGATGACTTAGTGAAAGCACTAGTAAAGAAGTCAAAAGTGCCGGCACCAGAAGTACTGATTAACGATCAGATTCGGTTGATACGCGATGATATGACACGGAACGCTTCTTCGCAAGGTATGAGCTTCGAGGATTTTCTTGACAGGAATGGTGAGACTCTTGATTCTTGGAATGAGCAGGCGCACAAAATTGCAGAAGAGCGCGTGAAGGCCTCATTGGTTTTGCAGACTTTGGCTGTAGAGAACAAAATCACCGTATCAGACGAAGACGTGAATGCAAAGCTTGCTGAATTGCGCGAAGTCTATAAAAAGTCGCAAGACGCCCTGAAATCTCTTAAGAATCCAAACGTCAAGATGGACATTAAGAATCGATTGACGATCGAGAAGACGTTGGATTTCTTAGTTGATGCAAACACGAAGTAGTCGTATCGAAAAGCTCCATTCATAGAATGGCTATTGTGTACATTGTATGCTGCAAGCTCGACTTTTTGAGAAGAGTGTGGTATAATGGAGGTAAGAGTTTCGGCTCGTTTATGATTGCTGTTAGTAAACGGGCAAATTAATAGACACTATATATAGGGTAGGAGGGCTGTTATTAGCTCAAAAAACTGCATATATAGCGTGTTTATCAAGAATAAATTATATAAATGAGGAAATATTAATGCCAACTATCAATCAATTGATTAGAAAACCTCGCAAAAAGGCCGCGAAGAAGTCAAAGTCTCCTGCACTTGGTTCGATCGTGAACACATTAAAGACCAAGCGCTATGAGAAAGCTGCCCCCTTGAAGCGAGGCGTATGTATTAAAGTAACCACAAAGACACCTAAGAAGCCAAACTCCGCTATGCGTAAGGTGGCTCGTGTTCGTTTGACGAATGGTCAAGAAGTATGGGCATATATCGGTGGCGAGGGACATAACCTGCAAGAGCATGCCGTAGTACTCGTGCGTGGTGGCCGTGTGCCAGATCTTCCTGGTGTGCGTTATCACGTAGTTCGTGGCACATTGGATCTGCAGGGTGTACAAGGTCGCAAACAAGGTCGCTCTAAATATGGCGCCAAGAAGGAGGATAAGTAATGCCTAGAAAAACTACCAAATCCTTAGTACGCAAGGTCAATCCAGATCGCAAATACCAATCAGTATTAGTGCAGAGATTGATTAACAAGTCAATACTTGACGGCAAGAAGCAAGTCGCAGAGCGTGCAGTATACAGCGCAATTGAGGGTGCTGCTAAGAAGCTCGATTCTGAGAATCCAGTAGAGGTGCTTGAAAAGGCAATTGCTAACATCTCGCCGGATTTTGAAGTAAAATCACGCCGAGTCGGTGGAGCAAATTACCAGATTCCATTCCCAATTGCTGGACACAGACAACTTCATTTTGCCTTCTCATGGCTGGTGCAGTCAGCACGTGCGCGTAGTGGTATGCCTTATGCTAAGCGACTAGAGGCAGAAATTGTCGATGCATATAACGAGCAAGGTGCAGCCTTCAAGAAAAAGGAAGATTGCCATCGTATGGCTGAAGCCAACAGGGCATTTGCGCATTTTGCCAGATAAACAACATGACCTTATCATAGTTACGTCATTAATATTCTTACTGATTATTGGAATACTGACGATTTACGGATAAAACATTAAATTCCAAAAGCTATGATAAGGTTTTTTGTTATTTTTTCAAAAAATTAGCAACTATGTGCTATAATAACTTTAAGTACAATATAGGAGGTAAAAATGGTAAAAGTAGCAATTAACGGATTTGGCAGGATTGGTCGGAATGCTTTAAAAATATTATTAGAGCGCCACGATGCACAAGTGGTAGCAATAAATGATATCACAGACGCAAAGACCCTGGCTCATCTTTTAAAACATGATTCTACTTATGGAACTTATGATAAGAAAGTAACAGCAAAAGAGAATGCTATCGTTATTAATACACGCGAAATACCAGTGTACGCCGAGAAAGATCCTGCAAATCTACCATGGAAAGATCTTGAAGTTGATGTAGTGATTGAATCGACTGGTTTCTTTACAAAGCCTGAAGATGCGAGGGCACATATCAAAGCAGGAGCACGCAAGGTCGTGATTTCTGCACCCGCAAAAGGCGAAGGTGCAAAGACCGTAGTACTTGGCGTAAACGAAGAGGTAGTTGAAGTGGGGGATGAAATAATCTCGAATGCTTCTTGCACCACCAACAGTATCGCTCCGGTAATGAAGGTTTTGGAAGACACATTTGGTATCGACAAGGCAATGATGACGACAGTTCATTCTTATACTGGCTCGCAACGTATTCTGGATGCTCCAGCAAAGGATTTGCGCGAAGCGAGGTCGGCGGCTGAGAACATAGTGCCGACAACGACTGGTGCCTCAAAAGCAGCAGCGCTTACGATACCGAGTTTGCAAGGGCGATTTAATGGGCTTTCGGTGCGCGTACCAACTCCTGTGGTATCCCTATCAGATATTACAGTAATACTAAAGCGTGATACCTCGAAGGAGGAATTAGTATCTTTGTTTAAGAAGGTTTCAAAAGAACCATACTACGAAGGGATTATTGGCGTGTCAGATGAGGAATTAGTGTCTTCTGATTTTATCGGTGATCCACATTCGTGCATCGTGGATTTGCCATTAATTGATGTAGTAGGTGGAAACATGGCCAAGGTGGTTGCTTGGTATGACAATGAATGGGGATATTCGAATCGCCTAGTTGAGCTCACAGTTGATTTTGGAAAGGTGAAGTAATGAAAGTTTATATCGGGGCGGATTATAGAGGATTAGAGAAGAAGCAGGCATTGCTAAAATTTCTGGTGGAGAATGGATATGATGTAGTTGACGATGGAGCATATGAGTATGTGGAAGGTGATGATTTTAATGATCCGGCGATTGCAGTTGCAAAGGACGTCAGAGAAGATAATGGCTCATTTGGAATTCTGATTTGTGATTCTGCTCATGGCGTTACGATACAAGCTAATCGTTTTAAGGGTATACGTGCTGCACATTGCGACAATCCAGAGTCAGCGACGCTAGCTCGCGAGCATGACGATGCTAATGTTCTATGTATGTCTGCGCATTTCCTAGATGACGAAGCAATGTATGAAATCGTGAAAACATTCTTACATACAAGCTTTACTAGCCTTGAACGCCGAGTACGGCGCATTAATCGCTTAGATGAAAGGGAAGACTATGATTAGAACCGTAGTAATTGTGCCGGCAATTTTAACGGATAACAAGCAAGATTATCGAGCACAGATTGAGAAGATTAATTCTTTCACACGACGCGTACAGATAGATGTGACAGATGGAATTTTTACGCCGACGCAGACTCTTGACGTTACTAATGTGTGGTGGCCTAAGAACTGGCAGGCGGATCTGCATCTCATGGCAGCGAATCCGTCACAACATTTGGACACAATCCTAAAACTGAATCCAACACTATGTATTCTTCATGCGGAAGCTAGCGAAGATCTCACTCCTACTTTTCGAGCCCTGAAGGAGGCCGGCATCAAGTTAGGACTAGCATTACTTCCTCAGACTTTTCCAGGCACAGTAAAGCCCTATATTGACATGGTGGACCATGTGCTGATTTTTGCTGGACAACTTGGTGTACAAGGATCACCAGCAGACATGATGCAAATGGAAAAGATTCCTTTGATACGCAACATGAAGCCAGAAGTAGAGATTGGCTGGGATGGTGGAGCGAATATGTCAAACGTACGAGCCCTCGCCCATGCCGACTTAGATGTGATAAATGTAGGTGCTGCAATCTCGCAAGCAGAGAACCCTGCCGCAGCTTTTCAGATGCTCGTTGAAGAGATTGATAAAAACGGAGTAGTGATATAATGGCACGGATTGTTTCTTTGGGCTCAGCATTGCAAGATATTTATATGGTCGACCATGATGATTTGCGACCGACTGCGATTGGTGGGGAGGCAATTTTTGGAAAAGTCCTTGTAGGTGCAAAAGTAGATATAGATAAAGCTTATTATAGTGTTGGTGGAGGGGGCGTTAATTCAGCTATCACTTTCGCAAGGCACGAGCACGAAGCCGTCTTCATTGGTAATGTAGCAAATGATCCGGCTGGATATGCCATCGTGCGCGTACTGGACAATGAAGGAATTGATAGTAGTTATGTCAATTTCCTAGAGCGAAAATCAACTGGCACCTCCGTAATATTACTCGATTCTAAGAGTGGCGAACGCACAATTTTAACTTGCCGAGGAGCATCGGAACAATTTGGAAATTTTGACGAAAAAGACTTGGATTTGATTAAGCCTGATTGGATGTATGTCACCACACTTCGTGGGGACTTTGATACGCTAGAGAGATTCTTAATCCATGCAAAAGAGCTGGATGTCAGAGTGATGTTTAATCCTGGCGTGCGCGAATTGAATGATGCTAATCGCTTGACAAGGCTTTTAAAATATGTTAATGTTCTACTTGTAAATAAATCTGAGGCATCAATGATCGTACCGGGCGTAACATTGTCTGAACAGATATATCATCTTGGTGGCTATGTTGAGACAGTCATCATTACGGATGGAGCAATGGGGGGAATAGCGACAAATGGTACAGACACGTATCGATTTGGGATATATGAAGACACTAAAGTTAAAGATGCTACAGGAGCAGGAGATGCTTTTGGCTCAGGATTCTTGGCTTCGATTGCCGATGGCGTCTCGTTCCGCAAAGCATTAATATTCGCCTCAGCTAATTCGACGTCCGTAGTACAAAAACTTGGAGCGAATAAGGGCGCGTTATGTAAAGGTGGAGATTTGCATCCAATGCCTATTCAAAAAATATAACTAATATAGCCGGTTGCCGGCGGAGGAAAAAATGCTACAATCAGAAGAAGAATTACTCAAGAAGCTATCAATCGCCGATCTTGAACGGGCTAATGCTTACGCCAAAGATCTCGGAATGGGATTACAGATAGTGCGGACTTTTCCGCAAGGCGTTACTATATTTGGTTCGGCGAGGTTGCCACAAGACAATAAGTATTGCCAGCTAGCGTTCAAGCTAGGTGGGTTACTTGCGCAGAATGGTCATGCTGTAGTGACTGGTGGTGGACCTGGGATCATGGAAGCAGCAAGCCACGGGGCATACGAAATTGGTGGGCGTACGATTGGACTCAATATTACGTTAAGGCATGAGCAATTTCCTAATCCATACTTAACTGATTGCGTGACTTTTGAATACTTTTTTGCACGCAAAGTCTCACTTGCTATGGCCTCAAAGGTGTTCGTATTCTTTCCTGGTGGTTTTGGCACGATGGATGAGATATCTGAAATCATGTGTCTGATGCAAGAGCAAAAAATGCCTGTGATGCCCGTTTTCTTAATTGGAAAGTCATATTGGCGAAGCCTAGATAGATTGATTGGCAAAATGCTTGAAATGGGATTAATCGGAGAGAAAGATCCAGAGATATTCACAATCACCGATGATGTCACAGAGGTAGTAGATGCCGCCAATAAGATAGGTCATCCTAAGATATCTGAGAACTTCTACGATGGTTTCAGGGAAGCAAGCTCGATAAAGTAGGTACGCTGTATTTAGTCAGTTGTTTAGCGGCCTTTGAGCCATTTTTAGACGTTCTGTAGGTGATAGACAAGATAGCGTTGTTATGTTTGTTCATACTCTTTTTATTATAGCATAAACAATATATCGAAGACGGCATGATGTGCTGTGTCTGTGACACGCTGAGCCAAAAAAGGCGCCACGTTGGCGCCAGATAATCTTATTAGAAAGGTTGGGCAAGGCCTAATCTAGAGTTGGTATCGGAAATACGAATAAGCTCATTGTATTTAGAAATACGATCGGTGCGCGAGAGGGAACCGGTTTTGATTTGCCCCGTGCCGAGACCGACGGCCAGATGAGCAATCGAGACGTCCTCTGTCTCGCCAGAGCGATGCGACATTACCGTACGATACCCCGAGTGCTTGGCTAGCATTACAGCGTCAATGGTTTCAGAAAGAGTACCGATTTGGTTAGGTTTGATAAGAATAGCATTGGCGCATTTTTCATTAATACCGCGTTCTAAGAGCTTGACATTGGTCACAAAGAGATCGTCGCCAACGAGCTGGATGCGGTCACCGAGTCGCTCGGTAAGAATCTGCCAATTAGTCCAATCGTTTTCAGCAAGGCCATCTTCAATAGAAACTACTGGATAGTTGTCCACAATCCAAGTGTACCAATTAATCAGATCGTCAGCTGTCTTCCAATCGCCATTGGTCTTAAGTACGTAGTGATCCTTGTCGTAGAATTCTGATGCAGCAATATCCATTGCAATACAAATATCTTTACCGAATTCATAGCCTGCCTTGTCTACGGCGTATTTAATACACTCAAGTGGCTCGTTGTTGCCATCGCGAACCTTCGGAGCATAGCCACCCTCATCGCCAACGGTAGTTGGGTAGTCTCGCTCTTTAAGTACGTCCTTTAGGGAATGGAAGACTTCGGAGCCCATGCGAATTGCATCAGCAATATTGCCCGCGCTACGTGGAATAATCATGTATTCCTGAAAATCAGTGCCCCATGATGCGTGTGCGCCTCCATTCATTACGTTCATCATCGGCATAGGAATTGATATTTCGTCTGCCGTACCAGACAATTCGGCAATGTATTGATAAAATGGTATCCGACGCGCTCTGGCGTTGGCTTTGGCATTGGCTAGCGACACGGCTAAAATAGCGTTAGCTCCGAGGTTAGATTTATTCTCGGTGCCGTCAAGCTCGCACATTATTTGGTCGACGTAACGTGGGTCGGCAGAATTACCTATGAGGACATCGGCTATTTTAGAATTAACATTCCATACTGCCTTCAAGGTGCCTTTGCCGTGATAACGTTCTGGGTCAGCGTCGCGTAGCTCTAGAGCTTCGCCGGCCCCCGTGGAGGCTCCCGAGGGAACAATGGCCCGACCAAAACCACCATTTTCAAGATATACCTCCGCTTCTACAGTTGGATTACCTCTAGAATCCAACACTTGTCTTGCTTTGATGTTTGAAATTATATAATTATCCATAAGCATATTATAACACTATTTTGTTGATTTTTATTTAGAATGTGCTAAAATTAACATAAGAGTTAATTATATAATAATATAAGGAGTTATATATGAATGAAAGCCCTGGGGGGACCCCTAACCCCCTAAACCCAAGTCCGAATGGACAACCGATGCCGACGAATTCGGTACCACAGGCTAATATGGCACCTAGAATATTTCGCAATTCAAGGATGTCACCGAGGCCAATTCAAGAAGTGGGATCGAGAAGGTCCATAAATGTGACTGGAGCGACTACGGGGGGTAGACTAGGTACTGACTCGGCCGCTACTGGAACGACTCCGGCAGACGCAGAAGCTTCAATGAATACAATGATCCAATCGCTTGACCCGACTGGAAGACCGATGGAGCAAGCGCCTGTTTTTGTGGATAAGCCCCAGAAGAAAAAAACTGGTCTTATTGTGGCGATTTCTGCATTGGCTGTATTATTAATTGGTGGTGGCGTTGCTGCAGCTGTAATATTACTTACTATGAACAGCAATGATGCTGTATCGAAAGCGATGGACAAAATTATGAGTGGCTCTACTCCATCCAATGTTGCAATTGATGGAAGTATAGAAATGCGACCAAATGACGAGAGCTCAGTGGTACAGTCCGTCAAAATCGACCTGGATTCTAATCTAGTGCGCAACTCGATGGTAAACGAATCGTCGGCCGTAGTAACTCTTTCAATAGCAAACATGGACGACATCTCGCTTAGCTTCAATGAGGTATATGCTGATAGCGGCGATTTATATCTAAAAATCGACGGCGTATCTAATGCACTACAAGGCTCTGGCTTGCTAAATATGCTTGGTGGAAGCCCAGCTCAAGCCTTGCAAACAACTGATCTGTCCGAATGTGAGACTAACTCTGACGGCGAGCAACTCCAGTGTGAAACCGTTGCCGAAGAGAATGTCGAGGGGATTCAGCCGATAGAGCCTCAAGCTAATTGCGCCGACGATCCATCTGGTATGACCAATTGTGGCCCTGCTACAGTAACGCCCGAGAATAATCCATTATCTGATGTATTAGGGGTAGTATCGACGATTGAAGGGCAGTGGTTGAGGATATCTACCGCAGAGTTGGGCGCAATGATGTCTAGTGGAATGATGCCAGGAAGCGATGTGAGTTGTGTAACTGGTTTAGTCAGCAAGATTAACACTGGGAGTTCGAGTGCTTCGGAGGCTTATAACGAGAATCCGTTTGTAATTTCTTCTACAGAGGGTTTGACTATAAATAAAAAGAATGATCCTTTATATAAGTTGAGTATTGATAGTGAGAAATTTGCAAATTTTGTCAATTCGATGAACAATTCCGAGCTTGCCAGTGATGTTTATAGCTGCCTGGGGATGCAGGACAATGTAAGCATGACAGCAAGTGATGTTGAAGAAATTGTCAGCGAATTTCCGGAAATATATGCCGAAGTAAACGGCGATTATAACTTTACGAGGCTATACGTTGAGGGTAGCGGGGAAAAGACTAATATGACAACAATAATTGACTTGTCATTCAATTACCCTGACAGCGTAAACGTTAACGCGCCAAATGAATATCAAGATCTCACTACGATATTGCAGCCGTTGTTATCTGGGATGTTTACTATGCCGACTGATAATACTGTAATTGAAGACGGCGAATCTGTGACTGTAGAAGGAGGCGATGCAGGGGTTGTCGACGGGGAAATTGTTGAAGAACAGCCAATGCCGTAGCGCCAAAAGAAACAAAAAATCAACCTTGCCTTTGGGGTGGGGTTGATTTTTTAGCGTAAGTATGATATAATAAATATATGAATGAGGCCTTAAAACAAAAACTAACCAAACTCCCCTCTAGTCCAGGGGTTTATTTTCATAAAAATGAGCGTGGTGAAGTTATCTATGTCGGGAAGGCGTCGGTACTGAAAAACCGAGTTAGACAATACTTTCAAAAATCACACAAGGATACTAAGACCGAAGCGCTAGTTCGAGAGATTGCAGATACAGATTGGATTCAAGTGGACACAGAGATGGATGCACTGTTTCTCGAATCGGAAATGATTAAACGATATATGCCAAAATGGAATATTCTGCTGAGAGACGACAAAACGGTATCATACGTGAGAATTGATATGAAATCAGAGGTGCCATATATTTCGTTTACGCGTATTCCCATGGATGATAAAGCTACCTATATTGGCCCCTTTTATGGTAAATCAGCGGTGGAAAAAGCTGTGAGGATTCTGCGTAGAATATTCCCATATTACAACAAGCCGTATACTGGGCGAAAGACTCTCGATACTGATTTGGGTTTGACACCTGGAATAGAGGTGGGACGCACGACGCCGCAGAATTATAAGAAAAACCTTCGTAAGCTGATTCGGTATTTGGAGGGTGATAGGGATAAATTAATGCGCGAAATCGAAAAGACTATGCATAATGAGGCCACAATGGGGAATTATGAGGCAGCGGCTGAGGCGAGGGATCAATTATTTGGCTTGAAAGAACTGAGAAAAAAGATTGTTTTTTCGGACAAGGAGTTCATGGATATCTCGTCAGACGAAGCTTTGAGGCAACTGCAGCGAATACTAAAACTAGAGAAACCGCCACGGCGAATTGAGGGCTACGACATCTCGCATCAGTCAGGCGAGAACACCGTGGGGAGCATGGTTGTATTTATAAATGGCGCTGCAGCACGTAGCGACTATAGAAAATTCCGAGTCAGGGCTTCTCGTAATGATGACATTAAAAGTATGCGAGAGGTGATATCTCGGCGACTCAAGCATAAGGAATGGGATTTACCGGATTTGATTATACTGGATGGCGGAGCGACTCAGGTGAATGCAATTTTGCCACTAGTCGAGCCTTTTGGGATACCGGTGGTGGGTCGTGACAAGTCGGGGGATCACTCGCGAAATGCCGAAGTCAAATTAGTGATTCCGGAGCATCAGAGCCCAGATGGAACCGAATCGACACCCAACTTGCATTATTTGGAATTGTCTACTAGCTCTCATGTCGCACGTCTTATTGCCAGAATTGATGATGAGGCTCATCGTTTTGCAATTACATATCATTCTTTACTGAAACGAAAAAGTATGCTAAAATAGATTTAGCAAAGGAGTTATTTATGCAAATCGGAAGTTTTCTGGAAATCGTTACATTCATCTCAGCAATATTGACTGTGCTTTTGATACTACTACAGCAACGTGGAGCGTCGCTTGGTGCGGGGTTTGGTAGCTCTGGTGAGCTATATACTACACGTCGTGGTCTTGAGAAATCATTATATATTGCAACGATTGTGTTTTCTGTGATTTTTGTGCTGTCAATATTGGGATTATTATTACTACCATCATAGTATGAAAAAGACTGTAAGAAAGCGTGGGCAAAGGTTGGTGAGGCGGTTCTCGAATGCTTCAGTGAGAGCAAGCGAGGGTGGGCGTGAACATATCAGAGAGAACTTGATTGGTCGTTTTTCGCATATTGCGAGCATCAGATTACTGATTCTGGAGTGGAGCTTGATGGTGCTGGCCGTGATGATGCTGGCAACAACTCAAGCTTTTTGGTTCGGTGAGTCTTATGCTGAAGATACTTTCGTTAATGGGGGAACATACATCGAGGCGACGGTAGGTGATGTGAATTCACTAAATCCGCTATTTGCGACAACGAGCAGTGAAAAGACGCTCAGTCGATTAATGTTTGCGACAATTATGGCAAATGATTATTCAGGTCATACAGGAATTGGACTGGCTAATTCGATAAGTCATGACGAGAGTGGAAAAGTCTGGACAATCAAGCTTCGTGATGGTCTCAAATGGTCGGACGGCGAGCCTATCACCAATGAAGACGTACTGTTTACTGCAGAACTCATCAAAAATCCCGCAGTGAATACTGGTTATGATTCCAATTTGTCTAATGTGAAAGTATATGAAGGGGAAGGTGGGAGCATCGTATTTGAGTTGCCGGCTTCGTATGCGGATTTCGACTCAGCGCTAAATATTCCAGTCGTGCCAAAGCATATTCTGGGTAATGTCGATCCAAAAACTTTAATTGAAAATGATTTTTCGATGTCACCCGTAACTAGTGGTGCATTTGTGTTCAATGCGATGCAGGCTGGAGCAAAAGCCGACGAGAAGGTTTATTATTTATCAGCTAGCGATCATTACTATAAGGGGAAACCGATGCTATCGAATTTTGCGATACATACTTATAAAGATAAATACGGTGTAGTAAATGCGGTTAATTCTGGGGCAGTGACAGCTACAGCGGAGCTGTATGGTGCTGATGTGGATATGATTACCTCGAAAC
Organism: uncultured Candidatus Saccharibacteria bacterium; assembly: GCA_947166405.1. Lineage (GTDB taxonomy): Bacteria > Patescibacteriota > Saccharimonadia > Saccharimonadales > Saccharimonadaceae > Nanosyncoccus. The sequence continues at coordinate 21,602 of CAMVEA010000001.1, read as the reverse complement.
AATTCAATCACAAACAATCTAGCTTGAATTCCGGAGCGTTTATATTCTTTAATACCACAAGCGAGCATGTAAACAACTCTGAGCTTCGGATGGCTATACGAAAGGGGATAGATATAGAGAAACTACGCGCAGTGGCTCCTGAGACCCAACCTTTGGATTACCCTTTACTTAGTTCTCAAATTGAGCTAACTAACTACCCTGAACTGCCAGCACGGGATGCTGAATTTGCTCGATCTAGAATTGCAGAGTTGACAGCGGGGGAAACATTGCATATCAACATTGCAACGGTCAACTCAGGTTATCTACCGGGAGTTGCGGATGCGCTAGCCGAAGAATTAAAGTCAATTGGGATTGTGGCTGAGGTGTCGAAATATGATGAGAATCAAGATTTCATCAGCAATATTGTCTCGAGGAGAAACTATGACATATTGGTGTATGAGGTTGAACTGGGAGCTGATCCGGATTTGCTGGCCTATTATCATTCTTCGCAAGCCTCTTCGACTGGTTTGAATTTGTCGAATTATCGCAATGCTCTTGTGGATGATTTCTTACTGGGGGCGCGCGACACAATGGACGAAGCTTTACGGGTCAAAAAGTATGAAGCGTTTTTGGATTATTGGGTGAACAACGTGCCAGCGATTGGATTATATCAGCCAAACTTGACTTATGTATATAGTCATAACGTCAAGACCTATAGTAATGATGCGCGACTCGTTACTGCCCTTGATCGTTTTGTCGACGTGGAAGATTGGGCAGCGGTGCGCGGAACACGGAATCGGACTCCTTAAGTGCCGATAAGAAATACACTAATCGTTTGCGTCGACGTCTAGAGTGATGTGGGTGGTGTAGTCTGGGTACTTGCTTTGGATTTCATCGTAGATTTGCTTGCAGAGTTTACCCCTATCCTTAACGGCAAAATCAATGACAACGTCAAAAGTGATAGTCTTGTCGGATTTGTTGAGATAAAAGCCGTGCATTTCGAGTACGCCTTTGTGTGAGAAAACGATGTCGTGGATGGATTGTTGGATTTTGATGATAGATTTGTCTTTGGTATTGATAGAATAGACACCTATAGTGTGAAGGAGGACGCCGTATTTGGAGAGGATGGTTTTAGTGAGTCGACGAGAGATTTTGTCGACATCGGCGACCGTAAGAGTATCGGGGACTTCGATGTGGATGGAGGCTAAATATTTGTCGGGGCCGTAGTCAGTAAGAATGAGGTCATAGGCGCCTTCAACATCGGGGTCCTTGGCAACTTCTTTTTTGATTCTGCGAGAGAGAGTACTTTCTGCTCTGACACCCAGAATGTCATTGATGGATTTTCGAATAAGATCAATACCGGCCTTGATAATGTAGAGAGAAACGAGGGCGCCAACGTAAGCTTCGAGGTCGATCTGCCAAATCATATAAATGATGGCGGAGGCGAGAACCGAAATAGAGAGTAGAGCATCATTGAAAGCGTCGGTACCACTTGCAACCAGGGAGTCGGAGTGGACTTTTTTGCCGACTTTCTTGACATAGAGACCGAGGATAAATTTGACGATAATACCTGCCACTAGGATGATAATCGTAATAGCAGTATAGTCGGGAGTCTCGGAGCTAAAGAGCTTCTTGCCTGATTCGATGAGAGCGGTGAAGCCAGCATAGAGAACAATAGCGGAGACCGTGAGTGAAGTGACATATTCGATGCGACCGTGACCGAAGGGATGATTCTTGTCGGGCTCCCTGCCGGCGAGCTTGGTACCGATTATGGTAATAATGCTAGAGAGAGCATCACTTAGGTTATTAACTGCGTCTGTAATAATGGCAATGGAATTAGACATAAAACCAACTGCCGCCTTAAAGGCAACGAGGATAATGTTGGCCAAAATACTAATAATACTAGTTCTGACAACGGTGGATTCGCGGTTTGCTTTCATAATACTGTTTGTATTATAACACAGTTGGAATTGAAATGGTTGGTTGAGGCTCTTTTCGATTGAGATTCTATTGTGGAGCTCTGCTATGGAATTCTGATGTTGAGCTTTACTATGAAGCTCTGCTATGGGGATCTGACTTGGAACTCTGATATGGGACTAGATGGCTAGTGTTGTTCGAGGTGGCTTACAATTGCTGCCTGGTATACTCGTAGGAGGGAACTGATTGGTGGGGTGTTGACTTATTTGTACAACTGGTGTATGGTTGTTGTATATAATTAACAACGAGGAGGAATATGAAGTTCCATGAACTATTCAAAAAGAGGCGTATGGCGATTGGCAGCGTGCGGGAGTTTGCAAGATTATCAGGGTTGGATGTAGCGTATATTTCTAGGCTTGAGAATGGGATAGTATTGCCACCTAAGGATAAGGAGAAGCTCACAAAACTAGCTGCCGTGCTTGGGATTGCTAGAGGGTCTGACGAGTGGTGGAATTTTATGGATCTTGCAGCAATTGCAAAGAATGAATTACCGGAGGATCTACATGATAATGAGCGAGTAGCAAAAATACTGCCAGCTTTCTATCGCACACTAAGGCAACAAAACTTGGACGAAGATGAGTTAAATGCACTACTTTCGCAAGTTCGGAATGATGGGGAGGAAGAATAGAGAATGAGAGATTTAAATGCTGTATGCCAGATACCAAGAATTGGTAGATTAGAGATTGAGGACAGAGTCGATGAAGTATTGGGAGAATGTTGGAATGGGAGTTATCCAATGAATGTCGAGGCAATATGCGATTATTTGGGGATTGCAATTGTGCCAGTAATGGAATTATGGACTAAATTTGGCGTGGATGCGTTTATGGCCGCGGATTTTAGGACTATTTACGCAGATGAGTCAGAGTTTCGCCATTGTAGCAATAGATATCGTTTTAGCATTGCGCATGAAATAGGGCATTTTGTTCTACACCGAGAATACTTTTCGAGTCGGGTGGAAAGTCTGAATGAATGGATCGGGGCCTCCGTGAGCAATAGTTGCAATTATGTAGAATATCAGGCGAATTTTTTCGCTGGGTGTCTGCTTGCTCCAGAAGATGAATTGGTGCGAGTATTGAATAATGAGTATGGTGGGAGTTTTGCGAGATATTATTATATGGTAGGGGGTGAGAAATACACTAGAGCCTTAACTGTGGTGCGACAAGTATTTCACGTATCTGAACAAGTGGTTAAGAGAAGAATACGGGACACAATTTACGGAATAAGGAGCTGAGACTTGAACATAATTGATAGTGGCATAAAAGAATAATAAAGGAGGTAAAATGACAACGAAGAGGAGTCGGGCGAGGACGAAGGCGAAGTTGGAGTTATTGTGGCGAGATGGGCGGAGATGTGCGATTTGTGGGAGGAAGATTAAGGATTTGGATGATTTGACAATAGATCATATTGTGCCGTTGGCGAAGGGCGGAAAGAATGCGATGGATAATTATCAACTGGCACACAAGGCATGCAACGAGGCTAAGGGATGCATGCTCCCGAAGGAGCATATGAAGGTAATAAGATACAATCGGCGACGGATTCTACTAATGAGGATTAGGAAGGGGATTGTGGTGTGGTAAATTATGGACATAATACGCATTAGATAAAACTAAGTGTTACCCGAATAAGCACTATCAGATATGTTAGCCGTAACCGATATTTGAGAAAAATGACCATAATTAAAAGCTTAAACTGAGACAAGGGTGTTAAAGAATATAGCAATCAGTCATCTGGTCCTCAATTTCTTCAAGTGATTTACCGTCGAATACTTTCATTCTTAAAACCTCTGCTGGATTTTTGCATCGTGCAATGATTTTGCCGTCATCACTTTCAAAAGATGTAAACATCCAGATGTTAAAATCATCGCTTTTGTAATCTGCTGATTCGATATGATAATAATGATTATTGTAATTAAACTCAATTTCGCCTTTTCTTTTTAGGGCTTCTAAATACTCCTTTTTATTCTTGTTCCAATTATTAGTCATAATTTTACTCCTTTTAACAACGGTTTGAATTTATTATACAACTTTTTATTGACTATACCTTTTCCTTTAATTGCAATAACTATTGGATTGTCGCTGTTTCTATTATTATTTGCGTAATTGTGAATGTGCAGACTAATCTGTTTACCATGTTTTCCTAAATCGAGATCAAATAATGGCTTTCTGTTCTCGCCGAATTGGCGAAATTGTTTAAAAGTCCCATCTTTATTAAGAAGCAAATATCCAGTTCCTGGAGTATTGGAGTAAAAAGGAAGACTTGGTTTTTCGCCATTGTTTTTCCTGACAAGGATTTTTATTCCATGAAAAGTGCCAACCTCTCGCCATTTTTGCTCCGTAAACCCACCTGATTTTAGAAATGCTCCGCTACTTCCCATTTTTGATCCTCCTTGCCATTCTTTGTGAAAAGTTATCATAGTAAAATAAATTATCGTAAAGTTTTTCTATTTCTGGCAGTTTACTGCCGCAAATGATTAAATATTTCGGCTCTAGTATTTCTTGAAGTTCGGCAATTCCGTCAATCAATACAGAATGGCTAATGAAATTTTTCATGCAACCGTTTGTTGAGATTGCAATAGAAGCATGTTTCGGTAATCCATCTAGACACCATTCGAAATCTTCCATATACGCCCAAGAGGCTACCGGTATAATGTTTATACCGTTTTTCTGAAGATAATAAGCGATTGCGCGATTTCTGCCTACATTGTATTTTCGCTCCCAAAGTGGAGCATCACGATAGGCGGAAAAATCAGTCGTGATTATAATTTTAAATTTTCGATATATTTCTATAAATCTATCGCAATTATTCCAAACTTGTTCGAAGAAATAATCGTAGATAAAGTGGTCTAGACAATAATTACTCGGATTTTTTACTCGACTCCTTTCATTAAAACTAATGACATTTTCTGGGATGAATTGCGTTGATTGTAATTTTGGATATTGCTCGAGTCCAATCAACTCCGCGCCTGCGAGGTATTTTTGGCTGAAGCGGTTAAATTTACGTTTCATTTATAATTCCTTTCTTTAATCTAATAACCGCTTAAAGTTGCAATTTTAGCTTCGATAATGTATCATAAAAGTACTAAAAAGCAACCAAGCTTTTTATGTGTGATGTGTCTATTGTCATTTAGCGGTGATTAGGCACATCTTTTTTCTTCATGTTTTATCAATATTAACCTCCTTTTTGTTAGCTTATTATGGAATAGATGATTGTTTTGTAAGAATGTAGAATGTATCGAACAAGTTGGCTCACCTTTACATCCCACACTCCCATGTCCTTCTCATCCTAAAGGACAATTCCATTGTAGCACTATATTTGACAAATTGCAATAATATTGTATTATGCTTATGCTTCATTGAATAAATAGTAGAAATGAGGTATAATAAAAGTGGAACCTACAATTTATAATTAAAGCATTTTAATACTGCGTTTTTACAGAAGATAAAATGTAGCTCGTAATTATCGGCTATGGTTTTCTGTAGAAATGCAGTAGATTGTAGGTTCCAACCGGTAGATTGCGGGCTACATTTCGTTTAGTAGCTTGCGACTGCCAGAAACTATAAACCATAAGTAATTGGAACCTACATTATGAGCAGCCTTATTGAACTACTTCCGAAAGTAGTAAGTGAAGGGCGCAAAGAAGCTAATCGTATCCTCGATGGGCTGTCTAATGCGTCGCGAATAACATTACAAACTAATGAGCTGGTACAGCCGAATAAAAACCGCAAACAGAAAAACTTGGGTTCGGCGGTGCTGGGGGCGGCGGGATATAACGTGAGTCCGGCTTGGACGAATCGCTTGGTATACGGCGATAACTTGCTAGTGATGCAGGCGCTACTTGCGGGCGACCCGGCGACAGGGTTACCAAGTATGCGGGGGCAAATTGACTTGATATATATTGATCCGCCGTATGATAGTAAGGCGGATTATCGAACGAAGATTGAACTACCTGGAGCGACGATTGATAGTAAACCGACAGTGCTAGAACAATTTGCATACGCGGATACTTGGAGCACAACAATAGACGGCGAAGAAATCAAGGGTACGATTGCGTATCTGAAATATATGTATCCGAGGTTGGTATTGATGAAGGAACTACTTAGCGAGAGAGGGTCGATTTATGTGCATATTGATTGGCATGTGGGGCATTATTTAAAAATAGTAATGGACGATATTTTTGGTAAAGAGAATTTCAGAAATGACGTAATTTGGAGTTATCATCGTTTTTCTAGAAGAAGTAGTAACCTATTTCCTCATATGCACGATTCAATGTTGTTTTATGCCAAGAGTAAGGATAATGTATATAATCCAATACCTGACGAAGTAAGGAATAACGATAGGTATGAGCGGGGTTATCATGTCGTTGTCGATAACGGTATAAAAAAACTATTAGTGTACGATGAAGAAAAAGCTAGAAAAAAGGTCGACTTCTCTAAATACGATAAAATTTCGTATACAAATGTTACGGCGACTACTATGGGCGATGTTTGGGAAATTCCAGTGATTAATCCACAAGCTGACGAGCGCGTCAAGTATGCTACTCAAAAACCTGAAAAGTTATTAGAACGAATTGTCAAGGCAAGTTCTAACGAAGGCTCGGTTGTGGCAGATTTCTTTGGTGGATCGGGAACGACGGCGGCGGTGGCGGAGAAGTTGGGACGAAAATGGATTACCTCGGATATTGGTAAGCCAGCGACGATGATTATGCGGAAAAGATTCATTGACAATGATGCGAAAGAATTTTTCTATCAATCAATCGGTGATTATCAGCGTGAACAAATGAAGACGAATTTTGGTACGAAGTTTAGAATTTATGAGCTAAATCAAATCGTACTTAATCTATATGGCGCGATACCATTCAGGGATGAAGAGAACCCGAGCCATAATCTTGGGCGGATTAAAAACACGAAACGTCTAATCTATGTCGTGTCGCCATCCGAATTGGTCTCGCCAAATACGATTAGTCGAGCGCTTGATGAAATGAATACCTTCCAGGGCGGATGGAATAAGGTAACGGTGCTGGGGTGGAATTTTAAAAGTGATATCGGGGCATATTTAGACACGATGCGGGAGTATAAAGATGGCACGCTGACGGTAGAAATAATCCCAGCGGATTTGTTAGACCAATTGAAGAGTAAGGCATCGTATAAGAAACTAAGCAGTCAAGTAGCGGTGGACGCGAACGGGATGGTGAAGACGCCGGTAAGATTTTCGTCTTTGCAGTATCTGACTTTGAAAGATCCGATTATTAAAGACGGACAGATTACGATTGAGTTAGATAATTATGTGATACTATCGGCGGATGCTTTGCCGCTTGATGCGAAGAACAAGGAAAAGATGAATGAGGTGATTGCCAGGGATCCGTTGGCGCTAATTGAATACTGGTCAGTTGATCCGAATTACGATGGGAATTTCTTCCATAGCACTTGGCAAGATTATCGGAACAACACGGAAAACGACGACGATCCATTACATGTGATCAATAAAGTAACCTTGCCGCTTGGCGAGACGGGATATGTGGCTGTGAGGGCGGTAGATGTATTTGGATTGGAAAGCGAAGTGATTATGGAGGTTTCAAATGAGTAATAATATAGCACCACTAGAATTTGCGAAAATTGTGACGGAGCGTGCGAATGCGGCGTGGGAAGATGGAAGTTTTATGGACAGCGTAACTCCGACGACGCGGAGTTTGCTAACTTATTGGTTTGACGAGGCGTATGCGGATATGCGGGAAGTGAACTTTCATATTGGGCAGCGGCAGGCGATTCTCAACATTATATATATTCATGAAGTTTTGAAGAAAGAGAAGATTGGGGATGTGTATGTGGATTTGGCACCGAATTTACTATTGGCTAAAGGGTTTGGAATTGAGCAACTCCACGAAGATATTTATAGCATACCGAAGTATTGCGTGAAGATGGCGACTGGGACGGGGAAGACTTGGGTGTTTGAGGCGCTGGTAATCTGGCAGTATTTAAATGCTAAGCATGAGGAAGTAGGAAACTTTACTAAGAATTTCTTGATTATTGCGCCGGGGATAATTGTATATGAGAGGCTGCTTGATGCGTTTCTAGGCAAAAGCCGTGAAGATGGCGAGGGGCGAGACTTTGAGACTTGCGATATTAAGACGCAGGAAGATTTGTTTTTGCCGGAAGAGTATAGAAGTGAGTTTTATGGATTCTTGCAAAGTAGTGTGGCGGCGAAAAAAGAGATTGGAAGTAAGGTGACCGGGGATGGATTGATTGCAATTACGAATCAACATCTATTGATGGGAGCGGAAGAACAAGTCGAGGACGAGCCTGGAATAGAAGATGGATGGAGGCTACCGGTGTCGCCTGGTGTGGCGGCGGGGAATAGTTTGGATTCGTTGGATAATTCATTGAATGGCAAGAAAGAGTTGGAATTCTTGCATCGGTTGCCGGATCTTATGATGATTAATGATGAGGCGCACCATATTCATGATAATGTGAAGGGCGGCGAGAAGGACGAGGTAGAATGGCAGAAGGCGCTCCGCTATATTGCGGTGGGTAAAGGTAAGCGAGCGATACAGGTGGATTTTTCGGCAACGCCGTATAATCAGAAGGGAAAGAATAAGATTTATTTCCCGCATATTATAGTGGATTTTGAGTTGAAGGAGGCAATCCGAAGAGGGCTTGTGAAGATGCTGTGGTTGTCGGAGAGGAAAGAGCTGGCGGTAGAGGCGCTGGATTTTAGGGCGGAGAGAAATGCGGCTGGTGAAGTGGTTGGACTGTCGGAAGGGCAGAGGCAGATGATACGAGCTGGGCTCGCGAAGCTGAAGTTGCTAGAAGATGAGTTTGCTAAAGTAGATGAGACTAAGAAACCGAAGATGTTAATTATGTGTGAAGATACGAGTGTGGTGCCGCTAGTATCGAATTTTTTGTATTTGGAAGGGCTAGACCAGGATGACTATCTAGAGATTCATAGTAACAAGAAGGGTGAAGTCGGCGAAAAGGAATGGGAAGAAATTCGACATAAGTTGTTCTCGCTGGATAAGCATACAAAGCCGCGTGTGGTGATTTCGGTGCTGATGCTGAGAGAAGGATTTGACGTAAATAACGTGTGCGTGATTGTGCCACTAAGGAGTACTCAGTCGGGAATTTTGCTAGAGCAGACGATAGGGCGAGGGCTTCGATTAATGTGGAGAGGAAATCCAGAGATAGATGAGTTGAAGGCGGAAAACCGGCGGGCGATGCAGGAACATAGAGCTGCAGAGAATTATTTTGATGTACTATCGATTGTGGAGCACCCTGCGTTTAGAGCGTTTTATGATGATTTGATTAGCGAAGGCTTGATGGGGGAAGAAGGCGATACTAATAATGAACCAGTAGTGAAAGGTGATTTGGAGACAGTGGGGCTGAAAGAAAACTATGAAGAATATGATTTTAGGTTGCCATTAGTAATAGACGAAGCCGCAAAACAGATGAAAAAGATAAAGATTGATATCGAGAAGCTGGAGCCTTTTCGAGTACCGTATGAATCACTAATCAGAATGATACCGGATCGCGAGACTTGGATTGATAAAAATGTGGAGAATGGCGTGAATGCTGGTTTTTATGAAGTGACGACTGGCGTATTTCGCTCGTCTTCGTACAATGACTATATTGGCAGGTTGACTAACCATATTGTAGAAAAGCTGAATGCACCTTTGGACAAACTAGGGCGAAACAAGAATGCGGGTGGATATCCTGGGCTGATGATAGATAATGTAGAAATTGCTGGGGCGATTGATAAATATATACGACATAGATTGTTTAGACAGGAAGTGAATCCAGCGGAGGGGAAGAACTGGAAGGTATTATTAATCGATGATGTGATGAATCATATTAAAGGACAACTTGTGACGCAGATTTTGAAAGCGCAAGAAGAAGTAGAGACGGTGGGTGAGACGAAGGTGGTGTTCACGGCGTTTTCGAGTATAGATAAGATTACGGTGCGAGAGAAGTATGCAATAGAGCCGGTAAAATGTATTTATGCGAAATGTCCGTATCCAAGTAATAAGGGAATTTATGAGCGGGATTTTATGGAATTTTGCGATCGAGATGGAGAAGTGAATGCGTTTTGTAAGATTATTGAGAATCGACATACTTTTGCGCGATTTAGGTATATTCGTGACGATGGGATGCCTGCGGAGTACATTCCGGATTTCGTGGTGAGACTGGGGGATGATTGCTATTTGGTGGAGACGAAGGCGCAAAATCAGTTGTCGCAACCGAATGTGGTGAGGAAGAAACGCGCGGCGGTGCGATGGGTGGAGAAGATTAATGCGTTAGAGGCGGATAAGCGAGAGGGGATAACTTGGCACTATGCGATGCTGCCCGATAAGATGTTCTATGATTGGCGGAAGCGAAATGCGAGCGTAAGAGATATGTTGGAGTATGTGGAGCTTAGAAACACTGATGTTGGAGAAAGTGGAAGGTTGTTCTAGCATAAGATAGTTTAAATCGAAAAAATACACTATATATTATATATAGCGTATTTGGGGTATAATGGGGGGTATGAGTGAAGTGTGCGACTATAGGGAGCTGAGGCGGCGATTGGCGGAGCTGGCGGATGATGAGTATCGAGAATTTTCGATGAAGGGGATTCCGAGCGAGAGACCGTTTATTGGCGTGCGGATTCCACAGATTCGGAAGATTGTGGCAGAGGTGCCTCGAGAGAAGGTTGAGGAGATTTTGACGGCAGAGCCGGTGGCGATTGAGGAAGTGCTGGCGCGGGGGATGCTGATTGGTCGGTTGTCGTATGAAGAAATGGTGGCTCCGCGTGAGCGTCTTCATGGCGGGTCGTGGTTTGATTCGCAGATTTCTTATATCGATAATTGGTGTACTTGCGATATATTTTGTTCGGGTGTGGCGAAGAAGATTCGGAAGAAACGGACTGAGTTTTTCGAAACGAAAGTTGATGGGTTGCTTTCAAATGATTCGGGAGAATTTGCGGTGAGAGTGGGGTTAGTGCTTTTGAAGATTGCTTATATTGAACCGGAGTGGCTGAATGTGATTTTTGACCGAGTAGAAGGCTTGGCGGAACGAGAAGAGTACTATATCCGGATGGCGATTGCGTGGCTTTTGTGTGACTGCTTTATTAAATATCCGACGGCGATGACTGGATATATGGTGGGTTCTAAGTTACCGGTATGGACGTTTAATAAAACGATTTCGAAGATTTGTGATTCATATCGGGTGGATGAGGAAACAAAAGATTTAGTAAGGAAGATGCGGAAGAAGATATAATTGTGAGTTAAAAATAGGCGCTTTTGGGCGCCTATTTTTAGAGTTTGTTTTGGTTATTTGGTGAACTCGACGCCGTTTACAAAGAGTTTGTGACCGTTTAGATTAATATTTGAGTTTGTTGAGTCTACGTTATTTAGGGAAGTGAGGTAAGTGTCGGCGGTAAGGGTGAGAGAACTGGAGGTGTCGAGAGTGAGGTTAACCTCGCCTTGATTGTCGGAATTAATGGCACCGTTGAAGGTCGAACTATTCGTTAAGTTCATTGTGAGACTGGAAATTGAGTCGACGACGATATTGCCGGAGGCTTTTTGATTGGTAAGGTTTAGGGCAACAGTGCCGCCGTTACTGCCGGATTTGCCCCAAGAATCTTTTTGGATGCGGAGGAAGTTGCCGGTTTGGTCATTATTCATAATCTGATTATTTTCGAGATTAATGGTGGCAGTAGTGTTAGTGACATAGAAAGTGTCGCCTTGATTTGTGGTGATGTTTGAGTCTCTGGCAGTGAAGGTGGCCTCGCCGTCGGCGGCGTCGCCAGACATGGACTGGTAGAGAAAAATGTTTTTGTATGTAGTGGATTGACCGTTTAAGGTATTGTTGGTGTCGGTTAATTTGGTGTTTTCTAAAGTGACACTGTTTTTACCTTCGATGACGACACCTTCAGAAGCGGTAGCGATGAGGTTAGCATTTTTTACGGTAATATCGGCAGTGGAGTAGATGGCTGGGGAGCCTTTGCCGGTGGTTTTATAGGTACCTTCATCAACGGTGACGGTGCCACCGCCGCGATCGGAGCGGATGGCGGCGCTAGAGGTGCCGGCGGTGGTGATGGTAAGATTATTTGCGTTCATAACACCGCCGCCCGTAGTCATAATGCCGCCGGAATTATCCTTAGTAGTTTCGATGGTGGAGTCTGAGATATTGACTGTAGTGCCGTCGGAACTACTGTTGTTAGTAGTGGCGGAACCGCCGTAGCTAAAGACGCCGTTGGCGCCGGTGGCGTTGGTGGTGATGTTGGCGTTTGTGATACTTAGGGTTGCGCCATCCTTTGCGATGATGGCGGAATTGGTGCCGTAAAAACTGGTACTGTCGCCACCGTCACTGTCGCCGGTTTTTGTTACGGTGATATTTGATAGATTCGCGGTGATATTGCCGGAGACATTGATGGCATTTTCGTCGGAGTTGGTGGAGGTGAACTCACCGCTTTCGATAGTTGCGTATTCGGTGATTGTCTTGGCGGCAGAATAGGAGGCGGAGGTGGTGGACTGGGGTGTTGTGGCGTTGCTGATTTGGTTAGTGGTGGGACTGATGGCCTGGATAAGGAAGAACCAGATGATGCCGAGAGTGGCGATAAGTGTAATGATGATGGATGCGTAGATGAGATTTTTCTTGTTTTCTTGCATGATAGGATCCTTAGCTTGCGTTGGTGTCGGTGCTGTTAGATTTGGTATTGGGTCTCGCGGGGCGGGATTTGGAATTGCTGGTGCTATTGGTGCCAGAGTCGTTGGTGTCAGAGCTGCTGGCGTCGGAGTTGCTAGAATTATTGGTGCCGGAGTTGCTGGGGGCCTCGCCTTCTGGTAATTCTGGTGGAGTTTCGCCATCTGGCATTTCCGGTAGGGTTGAGCCGTCAGGCATGGATGGAGAGGTGCCGCCGTTTGACATGTTGGGTGGAGTGCCATTTCCGGGCATGGTGGCGGATTGATTTGATTTAGTAACATTGCCGTAAATTAGGAAAGCGCCGGAGGCGATGATGGCTCCGAGTAGTAAGCCGATGACGAAAAAGCAAATCTTGTCTTTGGTAAAGAATCTCTCTTCACGCTTGGTAGTTGGGTTATGATTGTAATTATGTTCATCTTTCATTTGAAATCTCCAATTTAAGTTGCTATATGCTTTATTGTATAATGGTTTGCTTAGAGGAAACTTAAAAAGTGTTTTGTATTTTTTGGCGAGGGATACTTGTGGGGGTGTTTTTGATAAATGTTTTTTATTATTCCGATTTCTATGTTATAATAGCCATAAGTAATTAAAGGAACAACTATGGCCATATACCATTCCAATCATAAAAAGCCTGAATGTAAAGGAGAATTTAACTCTTTTTCGCAATACTCTAAAGACAGTTGTTCTAAGGTTCATACGTTAAAGGTAGATCGTATTATTACAATAAGTTCTCTTGGACTACTTGGACTTACCGTTTCTTCTGGTGTTATCTTATCTTCCAGTGTTGTTTCTGCGGACGATACCTCCACAGTGGATGAAGTTATTATTACTGTTCCGGTAGCCTGCACTATGTCTGGTACTGGTATGGAGTCGCACAATGCAGAAATAGTGAATGGTACTTATACTCCAGACATTGGTAGTACTACTCTCCATGCATTCTGTAATGATAATGAAGGATTTGCTATATATGCAGCAGGGTATACAGGAAATGAAGTGGGAGGAGAGAATAGTGATAAACTAGTAGGAACAACTGCCAGTAACAATGCAACTATAGAATCCGGTATTGCTACTACTGCTGGTAGCCCAGACATATCTAACTGGGCGATGAAACTAGCCATAACACAAGATTCTGGTGATACGACTAGTACCAATGCCTTCACCATTGATTCTGCTCCAAATGTAGCTCTTCCGAGTACTGCAGAATCTGGTGCAGCACAAGCTCCATTTAGCAACTATCACGTAGTCCCAAATGAATACACCAAAGTAGCTCATAAGAACTCAGGTACTGACATGACCGATACTACTGGCGGAGTTAAGCTTACTACTACTTATGCTGCATATATTTCTAAGACTCAACCAGCGGATACGTATAGTGGGCAAGTAATATACACACTCGTTCATCCATCATCTGCTGCACCTTCCGTACTTACTCCACCCACATCCTGTACTACGCCAGTCCCAGGTCTTAAGTATATGCAAGACCTAAATAGTTCTAATAAAGCTACTATACTAAACAACATGACTGAAGACTCACAATATTACTTAGCCGATAAACGTGATGATAAAACTTACTGTGTAGCCAAACTAAAAGACGGTAATCTATGGATGACCCAAAACCTAGATCATGACATTAAGACAGACGGCAGTGTAATATATGATAACACCACTACTGACCTAGGCTGGAATGGTACAAGTTATGCCACTGCTAGCTGGACTCCAGCTTCTGCTACGAAAGCTACTAGCGATACTACTTGGACTACTGATAGTACCGGCTACACTATCCCCGAGTCCTACGACCCAGGTGAACTCTATTGGAATGGTACCGCAGGCAGCTATTATACAGAGTCAGATTGTACTACTGCTGGAGGTACATGGGATAGTACTAATAACGTTTGTAACCAAATCTCCTCCACGGGTGACTCTCACTATCACCTAGGCGACTACTACAACTGGACTGCAGCAGTCGCCATGAATGATAGTAGTAGCTATACTACACAATACACCGACGTAAACCAATCTATCTGCCCAGCCGGCTGGACTTTGCCTAAAAGTGGTAATAATACATCGAATGGCTCCTTCCAATACTTATTTGAACAATATGGCTGGGATAGCGATTCTTACATGATAGAAAACTCAAACATTTGGAACACAGCTATTAAACTTCCTCTCTCTGGTGGCTGGTATGGTTCGCTGGGCTACGTTGGCGGCAACGGCTTTTTCCGGTCGCCTGTAGTTGATAATCCGAACGAAGCGTACTACGCCAGCGCCACCTCTGTCGGCTACGTCTACCCGGACGGCCTCAGCGGTCGCTACGTCGGTCAATCATTGCGATGTATTGCTCGGTAGTAGCGGATGGCCATGTGCTATAATGGGCTTATGAATATTTTGGATTATGCAAAGGGGGTGGAGAGATTGGTGGACCCGATGGAAGTCGGGAAGGTGCTTTATATGCAGACGAAGATGCGGCATTTGCCGATATGGGCGCAGCGGAAGATTGTGACGAAGGCGTCGGAGAAGGCAAACAAGATGCCGTTTGTGGTGGAGCCGTACTGTACGTTTCTATTTTATGAAATTCCTGAACCGGAGAAAATCGTACGCTATTTGCCGGCGGGGTTCGTACCGGCGAAGACGGCGGTGTTTGAAGGTGGACCAGAGAAATACTATGGAATTGTGACGATGTTTCGGATTCATACGAGCGTGTTTTGGGGTGCGAGGACGGAGTTTTATCTGGTGGCGGAGAATACAGAGACGGGGTTGCTATCTTGGATTATGTGCGACTATATTAGTGATACGATTTCGTATGATGAGAAACATGGGCTGAAATCGCCGGATGCCAAACGGGCAGTGATGACGACGACGTGCGAGGGGGATTTTGTGTGCGAGATGAAAGATACGACGGGACGGAAGTACGCGAAATGCGAGATGAACCTGACGGTGGCGAAGATGAAACCGCTGAATCAGCGGCTGTGGATAGAGGGGAACACTTCGATTGCTTACGGGCGGACCTCGGGCGAAGCGGATGGGGATTTGTTCTCGCTGACTTTCTTTCCGGAGGAGATGAAGCAGGCGCTTGAGGTGCCGCTATCGGATGTGAGACTCGCGGATGTTTACTGTAATGTGGGGCGAGTTGGGGGAGTGCTTGAGCGAGCGGCGAGTTTTCCATATGCGCAGCATATGCTGAGTGATAGCCCAGGGCAGAGGACGCATTATGGTAGCGAAGAGAAACTGCGAGCGGCGGTGGAGAAAGTGAATTTTCGGAAGATTAGGACGCTGGGAGACTAGCGTAAATAATACGGACAAACTTGCAAAATAATAGTACTCGAAGACTATCATAAGCGATATAATAATTATAACTAAACGGAGTTTATAGATATGAGTGGGTTGGTGCGTTTGGTGAATATGGTGGGAGCGTTTTGATTGGCGATGTGTTAATTGGCTTATTTGTGTTCTGTCCTTTTTTGAGAAAAAATTAGAAAAAACATTGAAATTCTAAATAATATCTGTATAATAGGTAAGTAATAAGGTCGTTTAAATGGACGGTCTATAGTAATAATTGGTGGGGTAGGAGGAATATTATGAGGATAGTAAAGAAAAAGGATCTGGCGTTTTTTGCAAGTATCCTTTGTTTTTTTGGTTTCTTGTGGTTTGGTAGCATTAATGCAAACGCAGTAGGCCTGGAGGAAGGGGTCGTTGATAATGAACCGACAGCTTCCGAAGTGGTCGAGAGCACAGATAGTGCAAATAACGTTGAACCGACTATCGTTACTGATGAGGGCACGGATCCGTTGACGGTGTCAAGTGAATCTAATCCACCTGCGGTTGCTGGTGTGTCTTCTGAAAAGACCGTTGAGACTCCGCAAGATAGTAAGAATGATGAGCCTGTAGCTGGCACTAGTGCGGAATCGCTTGGCAGTGAATCTTTGTCTGATGTATCCTCTTCTCCGGACGAGCAACTTACGGGCTTTAATTTGACTTCGGAGAATGGGGAAGAGTTGACTGCCAACGAGGCTGAAAGTGACGAGAATACTGATAACTCCGGTAATGCTAACTCGAATGACACTCAGGCTCGTGAGGGCGAAGGCGAGAATCAAGACGAAGACGGGGAGCAAACTATTAGGTATCATGTAATTTTTGACCACAATAGTAAGCTTACTTATATTACCGGCGGGAGCTCTACGACTCTTTCAGATATAATTGATAAACTTGGCCTCGGCATTTCGGTTAGTGACGTTAAGAGTATTTCGGTGAGCAATGATGGTATTATTGCTTTTAGCGAAACTGCCGATGATGTGATTATTACTAGTCTTGCTGCTTTTACATCCGATGAGTATATTACCGTTACGATGAATGATGAAGCAGAAACGCAATATGTTATTAAAGTTAATTCCGATATTCCTGAACATACGAAAGTTTTGACGGATAATGGTAATGGTACTTTTGAACTTGCGCTTAGTGTGAAAGGTGCTGCGGTAGTGCCAGCCGATCCGCCACATGTGAATGTGGTGGTGGTCTATGATGTGTCGAACAGTATGGTTAACACGAATAATAATATCACTCGTGAAAATCCAACTGGACGATACGGCATGGTCAATGGTCAAAGGACTCAGTTATATTACTATGTTGGTAATACGCGTTATCAGATTCCTGATGATACATCCGTTCCTGCTGATACGCCTGTTTATTATCGGGTTAGCTCTAACAATTATCCTGAGTATACAGGCACAAGGTATGATTATGTGAGACGAGCTGATGCTGCTGAAAAAACAATTTATGATTTTACGGATCGATTGTTTAATCATCAAAGTACTGAAGACCCATCCAATATTCAAATGGCGGTAATTACGTTTTCGCATGGTGCAAATGTTGTGCAAGGTTGGACTTCAAACAAGAATGATATTCTAGGCAAGTTTTCGTCGACTGGAAATTTGAATACTGGCGGCGATGGTATCACGTATAGTCGTGGTACGAATTATGAAGTTGCCTTGCAGAGGGCACTGGAATTTCTTGGTAACGAGATTGATGGTCATGTGACGGACGGTGATACGACTTTTGTGATTTTTGTGACGGACGGTGCGCCTTCGCAGGTTGCTGGTACTGCCGATGGTACTTACCTTAACGCTTCGGATTGTTATGGACCGTCGCAGGACGAGGCTAGAAAGATCCAGACTTTTAATACGGAAACACATAGTTCGGGGTCCGATAGCCCAAATACTATATTATATGGTATTTATGCTTTTGGCAGTGAGGCGGATTATTTAGATGATGTGATTTATTATGCGCATCATGGCGAAAAACGTGAAAACGAAGTTGCTACTACTACACCAACCGACTATTATTATAATGCATCTAATACCACAGAATTTAATAGCGCTATTGACGAGATTTTTAATAAAATTGTAGAAACTGTTGGTGTGACCAATGTTTCAATTGATGATGGTACTACAACCAATGTAACTTTATCGTCTGGTGAGGTTGCTAACCTGCTTGATATCGACGAAGAATCGTTTACTTACTGGATGAGTAAAGATGTTGAAGTGTACACTGAAGGCAGTGAATATGAATATTACACCACTCGTACAGACCGCGAAAATGGACAGATGTTTTATGTCTACATTGTCGACCAGGACCCTACGGACAACCGTATTAAAATTACTTATGATAGACCATCTGACAATTTAGCTCCTGGCACCCATTCCTTTGATGGATGGGTAAATGGCTATATTCAAAATGGGTTGATGACAATCCAATGGAAAAAATCTGGAGCTGAGCTTGGTGATGAGACGGGGCTTTCGCCAGATTTGTTTTTCGGACAAGAGCCACCTGAGGCTAGAGTTGTAAATGGGTCGGTGGTTTGGAATTTGACTGATGAAAACCAACCTCTGCTAAATGGCGTGACTTATACGGTGAAGTTTAATGTATGGAAAACACAAAGAGTATTCGACATTATTGCGGACCTAGAAAATGGCAAAATCGACTACTCGGAGCTTGAAGAGTCTGGGCTTAGTGAATACATTTTAAGATATTGTAGTGATGGTGAATGCAATTATGTAGTTCGTACTAATACTGACGCTACGCTTTCTTATTCGGATACGCGCGTGAGTGGGGATGAGATGTCATCGCCATTTACGAATCCAAATGGGATTGCCGTTGCAAAAGAAACTATTCGTATTGAGAAAAAATGGTTTAATATCCTTGACTGGCGTGAAGGCGAAGATGTCACAATTATTCTTTATCAGCAAAAGGTGCCCAGTAGTGAGATTGATACCTCTTCAATGAGTGAGGCTGAACTTGCGGCTTATAATGAAGAATATGGTCCGAAAGAATACCTGAGAAAAGTGCTGACCAAGGAGAATAATTGGGTAATTGATGGTGTTAACATTTCTCCTGGGTTAATGACGATTGATTATGTTTACGAAACTACTATTACTGGACGTCAAAAACTGGTTGCAAAGGAAGGTGGTGTAAAAATTCTTGACGAAGGTTATGACTATTTCTTTGTAGAAGAGGGGAACGATAAATATTATTGGCAGCTTGTCGCCGAGACCATCCATCCAATGGTGATTAATGGTGCGCTTACGGAACTCATTCGGATGGACAATAATGCGCTTAATCAGTTTGCTTTGAATGGCAAGCCTTTGGCTGATTATCATATTCCGAGAGAATTTGATGATCCGAATGCAGATTATCTATTTGTGACTTCTGATAATGGCAACCATTTTGTGAAGATTGGTGACTATGTATATTTGATAAATGAAGTTAGTGAGATAGATTTTATTGCAAGTTTAGCTGGTTGGCCAATTGAGCCAGGAGTACCTGATGAGCTCACTGTTCACTTAGTGGATAATATCGGCAATGCTTATGATACTTTCTACCTCGTGAAGGATGACAGTACGGAGGAAGGTTATAGGTTTTATTACAATGATGACGATACTGAAGGTCATGTAATTTACTCATATTTCGAAAAATATAACAAGTATCTTGATAAATATGGTCCAGCTGGTGGTTTAATTAACTATCATGTGGAAGTAGAGCCATGGCTCAGCGAAGATGAATATAATGCACTTTCGGAGGTCGAACAAAGAGAATATAACCGTGTTGTGTCGGTTGTATCCAATGCATCTTTGTCTTTCCGACACGAGAATAATGATATTAACCCAACTATCGGTGCAATTAACTACCGTCGTAGCAATTTGAACATTAAAAAGGTGGTTGAAGGACAAGCGAATGAGGGTGATGTGTTTACATTTGATATCAATGTATATGATCCTGGTAATATGGTTTCGGACGGAGAAGGGGGCCTTGTAATTGACGATCTTTACTTCTCGGTATGGGACTCTGCGACAAATAATTATGTGGATTATGGTGAGAAAATTGGGAATTTTGTAAAAGAGGTGAAAGATGGCGCATGGACAGGGTATTATCATGGTCCTAATAATGAAACTGAAGTTTTGACGATTGGTTTGACAACTACACAATCCCTACGCTTCTTAAACCTTACTACCGAAGCGACTTATTCTGTGACGGAGCATGAGATCGAAAAATATGTGTATGAAAGTGGTGCTAGCGCATTCGAACAGGATGTGATGATTGATGCGCGTGACGATAATTATTCGGTGATTTCTGAAAAGGACGGGGTTGCCTCAATTGACGGTACAAGATATTGGAATAGCCTAGAGGAGTCTCTTCCTGATTCGGTAACTTATAAGGTTTTGTATCATCAAGAAGAGTCTGACATTTATGTTGAATATGGAACTATGGATGCGGAAATTGTTTTGGATCAGGAAAACAATAGGTACTTTGCTAAGTATATGTTTGAGAATTTGCCAACTGATAGGTCGTATGTGGTAAGGGAATATTATTCAGACGGAAGTAGTATTGCGATTTTGGGTGTAAATAAAGGGTTGTTTGATTCTTTCAATTCTTCCGACAGAACGGTGTCTGGTCAGATTACAATGACTAACGCTGCTTATTATGTAACAATGGAAAATGTATACGAAGTCGTGGATATGATAGTGACAAAAGTTTGGGACGATGAGGGGGATTATGATAATTTAAGGCCAGAGACTATTTATGTAGGTTTATATATTGGCGAGGAACTTTCGGAAGTTGTGACTTTGTCTGCTGATAATAATTGGACGTTTACATGGGAAGATTTGGCGCGTTATAGTAGTGGCGAGAGAATCAATTATTCTATGCGCGAGTTGAAATTGGACGAAGCTACTGGTACGTATGTTTCATTTGTTCCTGATGGATATACGCAAACTTTGAATGGCTTCATTGCGGATGGAGATTGGAGAATCGTTAATAGTCACATTCCTTTGGTAAATATTAATGTGCGAAAGGAATGGGAAGATGTTAATAATTACGATAATATTAGACCAGCTAGTGTTGAAGTGGTTTTGTCGCAAGATGGTAACGAGATTTACAGAGAAATCTTGAGCGCTGACAATGACTGGACATATACTTGGAATGATTTGCTGAGATTTACTGGCGAAGGCGATTTGCATCATGAAATCGTATATTCGATTACGGAGACTTTGGCTGGCGTTATTAGTGGCGTTGATGGAAATGGTACTTATGCATCTTCTGTAAGCGGCGACGTTGATGGTGGCTTTATTGTTACAAATACACATACGCCACGAACCAGTGCTTCTATCCTCAAAGTTTGGGATGATGCAGAGAACCAAGATGGACTTCGTCCTAGTAGTATCGAAGTGAGACTAAGTAATGGTGACGTTGTTACACTTAATGCTGGCAATAACTGGACTGCTACGATTGAGAATCTACCAGCCTTTAATGCAGGACAAAGAATTACCTACACTTGGAATGAACCAACCCTCCCAACCGGCTACACCATTTCTGGAAATACTACCGAAGGCAGACTCACTACTATTACTAACCACCATACACCAGAAACTACCAGTGCTTCTATCCTCAAAGTTTGGGATGATGCAGAGAACCAAGATGGACTTC